>NZ_FNPD01000006.1 GCF_900107215.1 Acetomicrobium thermoterrenum DSM 13490
TAGATATGGGAACCAAAAGCAACGGCTCGAAACCCTTTCCTATCGCCAGATAAAGGAGGATGGATGCAACACCGATCATCACCAGGTTGCCCCACGACAACCCAGCAAAACCGGATTGGCTGAAGATGCCAAACAAAGCATTGAGATATATTTCCATAGCTTGAAGCCTCCTTAAAGGGCTATACGATGACGGCCAGCGTATCGCCGGTGTTTACGTTGTCACCTTCTTTGACTTTCACTTCCCTGACCACGCCGTCCGAGGGGGCCAAAATCTCATTTTCCATCTTCATGGCTTCCAAGACCATTATGTTCTGGCCATTTTTGACCTGAGCGCCCGGTTGAACGAGAACTTTCAGTATTTTACCCGGCATCGGCGCCGATACGACCGTTCCGCCTGCGGAAGGCGCAGGAGCCGCAGGGGAGGGCTTGGGAGCAGGAGCCGGCTTGCTCGGGGCCGGCGCCTGGGGAGCAGGCATGGGTGCGGGAGCAGCCTGCTGCATGGGAACCTGAGCAGGTGAAACCTGCGGAAGGGGTGCAAAATTTTGAGAATAATTTGCGCCGACCGATCCTTCGAGTTCTTCAACTACCACCTCGTATTCTCTGCCGTTTATAATTATCTTGTATTTTTTCTGCATTTCGCGCTTCCTCCTAGAATTTATTGATTTTATTCCATACCTTCAAGACTTTCGTAGAAAGAGGCTTTCCGCCAAAGGCTGATCTTGGGAGGCGTTATTCTTTTTATCGACTTGACCGTGAAGGGCGCAGCGCCGAAGGCAGCGACAGCTGCCGTTATGGCTGCTACTTCCTCTTCGTTAATGCCGGAGCCTTCTCCTCGCGTCGCTTCACCATAAAGGACTTCTTCGGCAGGCGGTGGGGAAACCGTCTCCACCGGAGTTGTCTCGCCACCGGACGGAGGGATCGCGTCCTTCTTTTTCCCTTCCGCCCCTCCAACTAACTTGATGGCAACTATAATAAGGGTCAAACCCCCTAACACCAAGAAGACCACGCTAAAGGCTATAATCGAAAGGATGAGCCCTCCGCGAAAGCCTTGCTCAAAAACGGAGATCATCTGTCACACCACCTTAGTTCGGCATTATGCCATGTTTGCGTTTGGGTCGAAGCTCCCTCTTCGTCTCAGAAAGCAGCAACGCCTGATAAATTTCCCTGCGAGTCTCCTCGGGCAATATAACGCGATCCACGAACCCTCGCGATGCAGCTACATAGGGATTCGCAAAGGCTTCCCGGTATTCTTCGATCTTCTGACGCCTTACGGCCTCCTTATCTTCTGCCTGATCTATTTCCCTCTTAAAGACTATGTTGGCAGCACCCTCGGCACCCATTACGGCAATTTCAGCCTGGGGCCATGCCAATACCACATCGGCGCCCAGGTCCTTGCTGCACATGCCAAGGTAAGAACCTCCGTAGGCCTTTCTCAGGATAACGGTTATCTTCGGCACGGTGGCTTCGGAATAGGCGTAGAGCATCTTGGCTCCGTGGCGTATGATCCCGCCCAACTCCTGAGTTTTGCCCGGCAGATAACCGGGAACGTCTACAAAGTTGACGACGGGAATGTTGTAGGCATCGCATATCCTGATGAAACGACTGGCCTTATCCGAGGCGTCTATATCGAGACATCCTGCTAGGTGGCGTGCCTGATTGGCTATGATGCCGATAACCCTGCCTCCCACTCTAGCAAAACCTGTCACTATGTTTTGCGCCCAATAGGGTTGCACTTCGAAGAAATCCCCATTATCGACGATGCAACCTATGACGTCTTTAACATCGTATCCTTTATTGGGATTGGTGGGAACCAGCTCTCTCAGGCGCATGTCAATCCTCTCGGGATCATCGCCGGTATCTGCGAAGGGCGGCTCTTCCATGTTATTGCTCGGCAAGAAGCTCAACAACTTCCTCACCTGGAGAAAGCAGTCATCCTCGTTGGCTGCAAAGAAGTGGGCCACACCGGATTTTTGGTTGTGGGTCATCGCTCCGCCAATCTCTTCGCTGGTGACGTCCTCACCCGTGACTGCTTTGATGACTGCAGGGCCGGTTATGTGCATGATCCCAATCTTGTCCACCATAAACACGAAATCCATCAGGGCAGGGCTGTAAACGGCACCTCCCGCACTGGGGCCCGCTATTATGGATATCTGAGGGACTATGCCGCTAGCTTTCACATTTCTGAAAAATATATTGCCGTAACCGGAGAGGGAGTCCACTCCCTCCTGAATGCGCGCACCGCCTGAGTCGTTAATTCCAACGACGGGAGCGCCGTTGAGAAGCGCCATGTCCAGGACCTTGCAAATTTTCTTCGCGTGCATCTCTCCCAAGGAACCGCCCATTACGGTAAAGTCCTGGCTGAAGACGTATACAAGACGACCTTCGACAGTTCCATAGCCCGTCACGACCCCGTCGCCGGGGATTTTTCGATTCTCCAGCCCGAAGAGAGAGCAACGATGCTCGACGTGCTCGTCAAGCTCGACGAAAGAACCGGGGTCGAGCAGTTTATCTATCCTTTCCCTGGCCGTCAATTTGCCTCTTTTATGCTGTTTTTCTACAGCTTCCTTTCCCTCCGGCAAACGCGCCCTTTCCTTTCTCGCCAAAAGCTCTTCGCACAATTGATCTATCGTCTTATCGGCCATTATCATGTCCTCCCCACACATTTAACGCTCGGAAATCTCGAGCAAAACGCCACCGGCAGCCTTTGGGTGAACGAAAGCTATCTTTGCTTCCCCTGCCCCACAGCGGGGCTTTTCGTCGATGAGCCGAATACCCTTATCCTTGAGCTCTTTCAAGGCTGCCTCGATGTCCTCTACTTTAAGGGCCAAATGATGGATCCCTTCGCCTCTGCTTTCGATGAACTTGGAGATGGGACTCTCGGGGGAAGTGGGTTCTAAAAGCTCAATCTCCGTACCGCCTAAGGGCAAGAAGGCAGTTACAACCTTCTGCTCTGCCACCTCTTCCCGACCCGTGCATTTGATGCCCAAGGTCTCCTCCCAGAACTTCAATGCTTCATCTATAGATTTGACTGCTATTCCAATATGATCTACACCTACGGTCTTCATTTTCGCCTGCTCACGCTCCCTTCTCTACATCTTTAAAGGTACCCGTCATACATGCTCTTTTGCTCTTCTTTCCTGGACCGCCTCTTGAAGCCACTTTATGACCTTGGGCGTCGGGGTTCCCGGTCCGAAAACGGCCTTAACTCCCATCTGCTTTAGAACCGGCACATCGTCGTCGGGGATAACGCCGCCGCCGAAGACTATAATGTCTTCCGCCCCTCTTTTCTTTAAAAGCTCTATTACTTCCCTGAAATAGTGTTCGTGAGCGCCCGATAATATGCTCAACCCAATTGCATCGGCGTCTTCCTGGATTGCTGTGGCAACTATCTGCTCAGGCGTTTGCCTTAAACCGGTATAAATAACTTCCATTCCCGCATCCCTAAGGGCCCTGGCTACGACCTTGGCCCCTCTGTCATGCCCGTCAAGACCGGGCTTTGCTACTATTACGCGTATCTTCCTCTCGTCCATCGTCCCTGCCTCCATACATTTAGAGGATTATGCTTTCTCTGTATTCGCCAAACTCTTCCCGCAATACGTCGCAGATCTCTCCTAAGGTTGCGTAGACTTTCACGGCCTCCAATATCTTGGGCATAAGGTTCGCCGATTCGTCATTAGCAGTCTTCCTGATTTCTTCCAATGCTTCTTTGACCTTTACGTTGTCCCTGCTTTCCTTCAAAGCTTTAAGCCTTGCGATTTGCTTTTCGGCCATGGAAGGATCTACCCTCAAGATCTTGCGAGATGTCCCCTTTTCTTCTATTTGGAATTTATTTACTCCAACTACTATTTGCTCTCCCTTTTCGATAGCCCTTTGGTAGGCGTATGCCGAATCCTGAATCTGCTGCTGTACGTAACCCTTTTCAATGGCAACGAGCATACCTCCCATTTCGTCTATCTTATCTATGTACTCCTGAGCCCTTCTTTCTATCTCGTTTGTAAGCCACTCTAGGTAGTAACTTCCGGCCAGGGGATCGACCGTGTTCGTCACCCCGGACTCGTAGGCGATGATCTGCTGAGTGCGAAGGGCTATTCGGACGCTTTCTTCCGTGGGCAACGCCAGGGCCTCGTCGAAGCTGTTGGTGTGAAGCGACTGTGTGCCTCCCAAAACTGCAGCCAAGGCCTGAATTGTCACCCGTATTATGTTGTTTTCCGGCTGTTGAGCGGTTAGTGTGCATCCCGCCGTCTGAGTGTGGAAACGAAGTTTTTGCGCGTTCGGATTGGTGACTCCAAACCTTTCTTTCATGATCTTTGCCCAGAGCCTCCTGGCGGCCCGGAACTTGGCTATCTCTTCGAGGAAGTCGTTATGAGAGTTGAAGAAAAAGGACAGCCGGCGCCCAAATACGTTTGGATCCAACCCCTTCTTGACGGCGGCCTCTACGTAGGCTATCCCGTCTGCAAGAGTAAAGGCAACTTCCTGAACTGCCGTGGATCCCGCTTCTCTGATATGATATCCTGAAATAGATATGGTGTTCCATTTCGGGACGTGTTTGCTGCAAAACTCAAATATGTCCGTGATCAATCGCATGGAGGGCTTTGGAGGAAATATATAAGTTCCCCTTGCGATATATTCCTTTAATATGTCGTTTTGAATGGTTCCCGACAATTTGTCCGCCGGGACGTTCTGCTTTTCGCCGACAGCTATATACATGGCAAGCAGGATTGATGCCGGAGCATTTATAGTCATCGATGTGGAGACCTTGTCAAGAGGGATGCCGTCGAAGAGAATTTCCATGTCCTCCAGGCTGTCTATTGCAACGCCAACCTTGCCCACTTCCCCCTGAGCCATGGGGTGGTCCGAATCGTAGCCAATCTGGGTGGGCAGGTCAAAGGCCACCGAAAGCCCCGTCTGTCCCTGCTGCAATAGGTATTTGTATCTTTCATTCGACTCTTCGGCTGAGGCATATCCCGCGTACTGGCGCATCGTCCAGAAACGCCCTCTGTACATGGTCGGCTGAACGCCTCTGGTGTAGGGGTAATCGCCGGGAAAACCCAAATCTTCTGTGTAGTCGAGGTCCTTTATGTTTTCCGGGGTATATAACCTTTCTACGGGAACCCCGCCTCCCGTCGTAAAGGTGCTTTTACGCTCTGGGTACTTCTGAACTGTCTTTTTGACCTCTTCTTCATATTTAAGGCGAGCTTCTGATATCTTTTCCAGTTCTTCCTCTTTGAACATTAAGTTCACCCTCCCAAGAAATTCCGCCTTTTAGTAATTTGCACATTTGTACTTATTATTTCGCACATTTTTATGCATTGCAACATTTAGGAAATATTAAGACAATTCAAACTACTGTTTGCGCCTCTTCTACGCAACCCTGCAAAAACGATGCTATCATAGCGGGATCTATAAGTCCACACTTCTTGGACTCTATAAAGACAAGTGACCATCGATATATCTTTTGCTATAATTTAGCGATGAGGGATTAATATGCCTATGATTGAATGCTTTCTTTGCGGGAAGGGGTTCGTCAGCGCAGGACCCAAGGTTTGCCCAAGTTGCATGAAACGCCTTGATAAGCTTTACATGGATGCGAGAAACTACATAAGAGACAACCCTGACCTCAGGCTTAACGTGAAAGCATTGGCAGAAGAGCTAGATGTCGATCCGAGGGACATTCAGGCGTTGGTCGATATGGAGCGCCTTGAGCTCGAGAGTGAATCGGAGAGCAGCGACAGGCTATCCGAAAGAGAGCGGTTGTTGCTGGAGTTCGAAAAACACCTAAAAGACGGCAAGGGGAAGGACAAAGAATCCCGACGGATCAGGTATGCAGCCGAAAAATACGGCAAACAGGAGAAAAAAAGGAAGATTGAAAGCTGCCACAGGATTGCTTAAGCGTCTTTTTTAGTCCAAAGTAAATACGCTCAACTTCATGAAGTTGAGCGTATTTTAATGATCCGGCAAGTTTTTTATCCGGCGCATTCCTTGAGGCGCTCTGCCATAGCTTTGCCAAGCTCCTCGGCCCTGACGTAATCTTCGTCCTTAGACGAGGATTGTATGACTATCTCGGGATCGAGCAGCTCCCATTTGCCCGAGTTTTTGGCAAAATCTTCAAGTTTCTTCAAAATGCCGGGGCTCCAGGTGTAATTTCCCATTATGCCGAGCAACCTGTTTCTCATTTTTTTATTTTCTAGATGAGCCATGAGATCCGCTATAGGAGGAAAGGGCATGGTATTGTAGGTGCAGGAGGCAATGATAAGCCCCTTATATCTCCAAATGTCTCTGATAATGAAGGAAACGTGGTCCCTTGACGCGTCGTGAACTACGATATGTTCGATGCCCTCTTTGGCCATGGCCCTGGCAGATGCCTGAGCCAGCTTTGCCGTATTCCCGTACATCGATCCGTATACTACGACGGCACCGCATTCCGTTTCGTGGCGACTCCACCTGTCGTAAAGGCTAATTATATGCTCGGGTTTGCTCCTGTGTATGGGACCGTGAGAAGGAGCAACGACTCTTATATCCGTTCCGCTCAACTTCGATATAGCGGCCTGAACCTGGTCGGAATAACGACCCACTATATTGGAAAAATATCTGAGTATCTCTCCCTCGTAATAAGACATATCGACTTCATCGTCGAAGATCCCTCCCTCGAGGCAACCGAACCCGCCGAAGGCATCGCAGGAAAACAACGTCTCAGTAGTCCTGTCGTAGGTCATCATGGTCTCCGGCCAATGTACCATGGGAGTCAAAAAGAATTTGAGCACGTGGCCGCCCAGGTCCAGCTCTTCCCCATCCTTTATTTGAATAACCCCCTCGGTGACGGCGTAGAAGTTCTCCAGCATCTTAACGGTCTGGGCGTTACAAATGATCTTCAAGTCGGGATACAGCTTCTTGAGGATTTTTATGGAACCCGAGTGATCAGGCTCCATGTGGTTTACCACTAAATAGTCTATGGGCCTGTCTTCCCCGAGCAAGCGCCTTATCTTGCTCACTAAATCTGTGAGATAAAAAGCCTTGACGGTATCTATGAGGGCAATTTTTTCTCCTATTACCAGGTAGGAGTTATAGGCAACTCCCCTTGGAAGGGGCCAAAGCGCTTCAAAGAGATCTGTCTCTTTATCGTTTACTCCCACCCAATAAATGCCCTTTGTGACTTCTATTGCGTCGTTCATAGAAAATCCCCCTTTCATTGAGATTTACTGAGATTTACTCGGGCCTTGAACTTTCAAGGCGACCCTGTCTTTATCGTCCTTTTTAATCGAAGGACGTCCGCGAAAGCTCTGGCAAAAGAAGACATAAATCCCTTAAAAGCTCGGCTTTGTTTTTATATAAAATGCCCACGATGCCCAATTTTTTTGCCAGAGTCACATTTTCTTCTTTATCATCTACAAAAATTATGCTTCCCGGGTCCTCGTGAAGCGTATTTAACACGTCTTGAAATATAGTACCATCATGTTTGCTTTTCCCCAAGCGATAACTGTTGAATACATAGTCGAAGATGTCATAAAAGGAGGCCTTCTCGTTAATTTCCTCAATCCAGTTGGTCTGGTCTGTCAGCAGGACCGTGGCGTAACCTAGGTCGTGCAACGTACGAATTAGCTTCAGCATCCAGGGCCTCAAAACAAACCTGCTTAAAACCTCATTTCTCAAGTCTTGAACCGATTCGTTCAGGTCGAACTTCCTTTTGAAGGACTCCCAAAAGGCTTCTTCAGTCGATTTGCCACAGAGATATCCCGAATCATAAAGTATGGCTGTGGCTGTCTTCTCCACAAAAGAAGGATCAAGGCCGTGCTTTTCCGCAATAGCCTTCATGCCCTGAACAAATCCCTCTTCAGCTATTACGCCTCCAAAATCGAACATAACGACAGAATATTTTTTATTATTACGCAAATTTGAACACCTCTTGGTTTTTGTATGATATAAGTTATAATAGATTCGATATTATCGCATGCATAGATGGCATTTTTGGGATCTTCGAAGATGTGATAGTGAAAACATTACCATCTATGAAATCCAATGTAATAACAATACGGGATACAATGGGCATCGCGCCCATTAGTGTTCATATAATTACACAATACAATAGGAGGGGTCAATAATGGCCGTAAAAAGGCGCACCTCGCAGGATGTTCTTCTCTCCACTGCCCTTGAGAACTTCTATAATGCAGCTGAAGAGATGGGACTGGAGGACGATTTGGTCGAAATACTGAGCCGTTCCGAGAGAAGGGTTTGCGTGTCCATACCTGTGGAAATGGACGACGGATCCGTAAGGGTTTTCGACGGCTATCGGGTAGTCCATTCAAGTGCTCTGGGACCGGCAAAGGGCGGCATTCGCTTCCATCCCCAGGTCTCTATTGACGAGACGGAGGCTCTGGCCTTCATGATGACTTGGAAATGTTCCCTCGCGGGCATTCCCTACGGCGGAGGCAAAGGCGGAGTTTGCTGCGAGCCCCTTGAGCTTTCCCTGAAGGAGAAAGAGAGGATTACCAGAACCTTCGCAGCCAGGATAGAGCCCTTCGTAGGCGCGTGGACGGACGTCCCTGCGCCGGACGTAAACACGGGAGCACAGGAAATGGTATGGTTCATGGACACCATTAGCAAGATCAGAGGCCAGCTTGAACCGGCCGTATTCACGGGAAAGCCCGTCCCCCTGTGGGGTTCCAAGGGCAGAAACGCTGCCACCGGACTTGGCGTGGCTACTTGCGCTATCGAACTTCTCCGAGTCCTCGGAAAGGACCCCAAAGACACCAGTGTAGCCGTACAGGGCTTCGGCAACGTAGGCAGCTTCACCGCCAAGTTCTTGCACGATGCCGGCGTCAAAGTCGTTGCCATTTGTGACATTACCGGAACCTATTACTGCAAAGACGGAATCGATGTAAATAAGGCCATGGAGCACACACAAAAGAATCCTAAGAGGTTGCTAGAGGGGTATACTCAACCCGGGCTCGAAAAAAGCGATCCAACCGACCTCCTCTATTTGGACGTAGACGTCTTGCTCCCCTGCGCCATGGAGGGAGCCATCAACAAATCCAACGCCGACAAGGTCAAAGCGAAACACATCGTCGAAGGAGCCAACGGCCCACTTACTCCAGAGGCAGACGAAATATTGAGGCCGAAAGGCATTTACATTGTGCCCGACTTCCTTGCCAACAGCGGCGGCGTCATAGGGTCCTACTTCGAATGGTGCCAGAACCTCGCTGGATTTTTCTGGAGCGAAGAGGAATACAATCAGAGGCTGACTTCAATAATGAGGTCTAACTTCCAGAGGGTATGGGAATACTCCAAGGAAAAGAAGGTCGAGATGCGTCGAGCCGCTTTCATGGTCGCCATAAAGCGCGTAGCCGATGCCGTTAAGATGAGAGGGGTATTTCTATAAAAAAGAATAGGCTAAAATTTAGCTTAACATAGCAATAAAACAGGCTTCGCTGTTTTTGGGCTTTCATTAAAGGTCTACGACGGCGGAGCCTGAAATTTTAACACATTTCAAAAAGAGGGGGATGACAATGGGGAAAAGCCTTTCGGAGATCCTTTGGGAAGAAAACCGCGATATAGCCGTCTCATGCCTCAACCACCCCTTTGTGCAGGGCATCGCCTCGGGAAAATTGACGAGGGAGAAGTTCAACTGGTACGTGGGGCAGGATTATTTCTATCTTCACGCCTTCGCAAAGGCTTTTTGCCTTGCCGCGGCTAAGGCGCCAGATACGCTGGGAATGGTCTCCTTTCATAAGTTGGCCGAGGGCGCTTTGAACGAAATGAAGCTTCATAAAGGATTTGAGAGTTCCCTTGGAGCCGACGTGGACAGCGTCGTTGCGAGCAAACCAACACGCATGTACACCGATTTTTTGCTTTCCACTGCATGGGGATGCGACGTCGGCCTCATAGCGGCAGCGACCACTCCCTGCAACCGCCTCTACGCATGGATCGGGCAAAACCTGCAAGAATATGCAAAAAACGAGGAAAATCCCTTTATCGACTGGATAAGAACCTACTCCAGCGATTCCTTCGAGAGCCTGGCAAGGGAGACGGAGCGCCTAATAGATCTTTACGCTACAAACGTCTCCGAAGCAAGAAAGGCTTACCGATATGCAATGATATGCGAATATGACTTCTTCGACGCAGCGTGGAAATATGAGGCGTCGAAGGGCGGCGGGGAAAGGCAGCTTTAGTCCGTCACGTATTTTGCTTCGCCGCCAACCTTTCCCTGGCAAAACCATCTCTTTGCCAGGTATATACACCATGTGTCGCTCAAGGCCACTATCCACTTTATTACGTAAGTGCTTAATATGATCGACAGGAGGACCTTTGCAGGATATACCCCGTAAAATGCCACGACGGCAAATATTGCCGTATCTATGGCCTGAGAGATCATCGTGCTGACGTTGTTTCTGAACCAAAGATATTTGTCGCCCGTCAATTTCTTCAACAAATGAAACAACCAGACATCATGGTATTGCGCAAGGGCGTATGCGCAAAAGGAGGCACCTGCAACTTTTGGGGTCAAACCAAAAATCCCCTTTAAGGCGTCATGGGCCAGATCGTTCGGGTTGGGGACAAACAGAAGGGCCATTTGCATCACCACGACCATCATAAAGAGCGTGAAAAAGCCCAGATGAACGGCCAAAGTGGCTTCCCTCTTGCCGTAATTTTCGCTCAATATGTCGGTGGCCAAAAAAGAAGTACCGTACAAAATATTCCCGAGCGTAGCTGTCATGCCAAAAAGAGTGACGAGTTTCATGACCTGAATGTTGGCCAAAACGACCGACATGACCACCCAGGCATATAGCCCGTACTTCCCAAAGATCCTATAGGATATCAATATAAAGGATGTGCAAAAAGTCAGCATTAAAAACCAGATTGCCTCATTCATCGGGCAAATCGCCTCCCCTTATCGTTTGAAAAAATAACCCGAAGAGATCGAACATCTGCACCGTCTGTCCCCACAGCGCCGATCTGTACACCAAAGATGCCGGATGAGGCAAGGGAAAAAGGACGTACTCCCCCACGCCTAAAGGTTTCCCAAACATCGAAGGGATCGAGGAATTTTTCTCAGGCCTCGGCAGGCCAAAGAGGGCAAACAGACCTTTTAAAGCCCATTTGCCCAGGGGAACTATAACTTTTGGCCTTACGCATTCTATCTCTTCCTTCAAGTAGGGAAGGCAGGCGTCGATCTGCCTCCACTTTGGCCTTCCGTACCTTGGCAAAGGGCATTTCAGCAAATTCGTCCTCCAGCATTCGTAAAAATTCACTCCTGCCCTCCCGAGAAAATAACGCAGGAAAGCCCCTGTCACCCCCCAAAAGGGCCTCCCGTTCATCTCTTCCGCGTCAAAGGGAGCCTGCCCCAGCAAAAACACCCTTGCTCCCAAAGGACCCTCTCCGGGGATCGCCCTTTTTCGCTTTAAAGCCAAATCGCACCTCTCGCAATTCATTATTTGAGACTCCAAAAGCTTCATATCCATATCTCACGAATGGGCTAAATACTTACAAGCTTCTACTTGCACTCTTCCCATTGCCGAGTATTTATTTTATCCCAAAGCCTGTCAAAGCGAAAATACAACAATCTATCCATGAAATCCGACCTTTTCAACGGGTCGGAGGAAAAATAAAAGAGGTGGGAATCGCACCGACAGTCACTGCAACCGAAATTCGAAACGATGTCGTTGGCAATTTCATTCATGGAGGCTGCCAAATAGCATTCGATATCATCGGCGGTTCTTATGGGTAGGTTCAAAACGCTCTCGGAAACTTCCCGTAAATAATCTACATGCCAATGAAGCACCTTCCGCCTTCGCAAATGACGGTTTATACGAGCAGTCAGGTTTTTCTTTCCCGAACCCGCATAGACGTAAAAACCTGGGCGCAGTTGTACCCTTCCCAAAGCGCCTATATCTATTTCCCTGAAGCCGTCGACTTCAAAGATAGATAAGTAGGCGCCCCTATCAGCCATTTCTTCCTCTATTAAACCCCAGGGAACGGGCAATTTCGCCGGCAAATCGCCCATCTTCATTTCCTCACTCCAACGCACCCCCAGGGGCATGACGTCGACCGCATGGCGATTTTCCGCCAGAGCCTCCGAAAAGGCCAAGTCGGTATGGTAATCGGGAAGGAAAAACTTCGGCCGTAAGGAATTAACCAAAAATAAAAGCGCGACCTCATAGCCGTCCTTCGCAAGCAAGGCAAGCTCTTCTATGTGCCTCTTACCCCTTGCCGTAACGGCATCGGGGAAGGCGGCGACATAGCTGCCAAAGAGTGTGCAAGACTTTACCTCGAGGAAGATCTTTCTCCCGCATCTTTCAAGAAGAAAGTCAATACGGCTTTTATTGACAGCCACTTCCCTCTCCAAAATTTTCGCACCTGACAAATCCGGGACGAGATCGTGGCGTATCATCCAATCTACAACGTCGTTTACTACATGAGTGTGCAGCAACACCCAATCACCCCGGCGTTTTGCAGCCATAACCACAAAGGGCAGCTCTCCCTTAGAAGGAGCAAGAAGGAGCAAAACGCCGGGCAAAAGGATCTCCCAAAGTCTTCCGGGATTTGGGAGGTAGGCAAAGGTCGCAGCGCCTTCGATTTCCACCTGAACTACGAAACGATTCTTTCTCCTTAGAAAATGGCCCAAGATCAGAGGGCCATCAGAAATCTTATAGTTTAAAGCTTCGTGTTTCGTGCCCCTCACCTTCGTCCTTCAGTCAAATAGAAGCAAGTTCATTTTACCATCGTCCCAATAGATCAATATTGATCAGTTATTTCTTACGCTTTATGTTGCAAAACTGACGCCCAAAATTAGCATAAACTTTTTTCACATGCTACTGTGCAACCTCACCCAATCGCCCGGGGCATGACAAAATAAATTGCCCCATCTATAGTTTATGAAGGACGGGCAAACTGGGGGTCGTATAAAACACCCTAAGGAGCATTCAGCCAAATGCCTGGGGATGATCAATTAAAGTCGCAGCTGATGCACTAAAATGACAATACTTTCGACCTTACACCTGCTATATGAGGATGTAGCAGAGGATATTGAAGAATCCCTGAAGAGTTTCCCGAAGAAAGACATTCCTTAAGGGTAATAAATGGTTGACTTATATTGACCTTTATAGGGAAAATACTGCTATTTTTTTTATAGGGCGCATGTCCACAAGCGAAGACCTTTGCGGGAGAGAACCGCAACTTGTCTTATGCACCCCTCACAGAAAGGCCTGTCGACCCTTCTGTGAGGGGATATTTATCTCTTATTCTCTTTCTTCTCTGTAGAAGGGAAGCCCCAAGGCGCTTGGAGAACCCAGGAACCTTCCTCTGCCCTTTAAGACAGATATCATAACCAATACCGTTATGGTCAATATGTAGGGAAGCATCATCAGGAGGGGGGCCGGAATGGACGTACCTCCTGCTTGAATTCTCATTTGAAGCGCCTCTACTCCACCGAAGAGGTAAGACCCAAGGGCAGCCCTGAAGGGGTGCCATATAGCGAAAATTACGAGCGCGACCGCTATCCAACCCCTTCCCGCCGTCATGAGCTCCACCCACATGTGGCTATAGACAACGGAAAGGTAGGCGCCTCCAAGGGAGACAAATCCTCCGCCCAGAAGCGTCGAAAGATATCTAACTGCGGACACTGATATTCCTGCCGCCTCTGCGGAAAGAGGGCTGTCGCCCACGGCCCTCATCTTCAGTCCAAATTTTGTCTTAAAGATCAAAAACCAAACGAGGAAGACGAGAAAATAGGACATGTAAACCATGGGGTCCTGATTGAAAAAAACAGGCCCCACAACGGGCAAAGAAGACAGCCCCGGTAGGGGCATGGCCCTGAGTCCCGAAATGGTCTGACCCACGTAGCTTCTACCCAAAAGCGAGCTCATCCCCGTTCCGAACATGGTCATGGCAAGCCCGCATATGACCTGATTTGCCCTTAAGCTGATGCACAAAAATGCATGAATCACGTTTACGGCCACTCCGACTAAAAAGGCCGCCACCAAACCCCAAAGGGGCGATCCCGTATTAAAGGTAACTATGAAGCCGGTGTATGCGCCGATCAGCATGATGCCCTCGAGCCCCAGGTTCAAAACGCCGGACTTCTCGGTTATTATCTCTCCTAAAGTGGCATACAGAATTGGCGTACCACTTCTTACGGCAGCAGCAAGGATTGGAACGATCAATTCCACCGCAGATCACCTCTTTTTGAAGGTCAGGCTAATTCGGTAGCTTCTGAAAAACTCCCCGCCGAGAAGGAAAAAGAGTATCAAACCCTGTAGTATCTGAACCGTCGAAAGCGGGAGACGCATGGCTATTTGGAGATTCTCTCCGCCAACGAAGAGCGCTCCGAAAAAGAAGGAGACGAAAATAATCGTGAAGGGATGAAGCCTAGCAAGCCATGCGATAATTATCGCCGTGTAGCCATACCCTACGGCAAAACCGGGTTGTAATCTGCGGTGCAAGCCAGCCATCTCGGCCATACCGGCCAGTCCAGCTATGGCTCCGGACAGAAACATGACTAAAATTACATTTCTGGCTGACTTGATGCCCGCGTAATCCGCTGCCCTGGGGTTCTGGCCGCTAACCCTTATCTCATACCCCCATACGCCCTTTCTAACGACAATCCAGAGGATCAGGGCGACAATAAGGGCAAAAAACAGGCCGGCGTGGACTCTGGAGGCAAAAAACTGAGGAAGGCGTGCGCTCTCCGGAAAAACAGGGGTCATGGGAAAGCCCAAACTCGTCGGATCGCGCCAGGAGCCGTAGACGAAGTACTGCAACAAAAGGATGGCAATATAGTTCATCATCAAAGTCGTGATAATTTCGTTTACGTTCCAGCGCGCCTTTAAGAATCCCGCGAAAGCCCCCCAGAACCCTCCGGCCAGGGACGAGGCAACGGCCATGGAGGCTAACATGACTATGGCGCTGTCGGTGTAAAAGTACCTCACGAAGGCCGTGCAAGCCAATGCACCCATGACGAATTGCCCTTCGGCACCTATATTCCATACCACCATGGTAAAGGCGAGGCCAACGGCCAGGGAACACATGACAAGAGGTATCGTCTTCGCAAGTGTTTCGCTGATTCCGTAAAAGTCGCTTAAAGAGCCTTTGAGCATCATTCCGTAGGCTTCCCAGGGATTTACGCCCATAAGTCCAAGCATCAGGGCTCCGCTTAGAAGGGCTAAAATAATGGAGGCAAGTATTATATAAAGCTCCTGTCCTTTGGATATGTAAAATCTCTTTTCAATTTTAATCATGCTCTTTTTTGCCCCCCTGTCCATCCGAGGCTATTCCTGCCATCATAAGCCCTATTTTTTCTATGTGGCTTCTATCGGGGGCCTCGATAGTTCCCATCAGTCTGCCCCTATACATAACCGCCAACAGGTCGCTCAGCATGAGAAGTTCGTCCAGATCTTCGGATATAAGCAAAACTGCTCCACCCTCCTCCTTAGCTGCAAGCAACTTTTCTCTAACGAATGCAGTGGCCTTTACGTCGAGCCCCCAGGTGGGGTGCATCGCAATCACGACCTTCATGTTGTCCGATAACTCCCTGGCCAATATGAGCTTTTGCTGATTCCCTCCCGAGAGCATCCTGACTGCAACGTCAATGCCAGGAGTGAGGATGTCGTAACTTTCGATGAGGTATCCTGAGTCCTGGTATACTTCATCCCAATCGATGAAAAAACCTCTCTTGTAGGGAGGACGCCAATACTTTCTCAGTGCCACGTTTTCTGCGACGTTCATATTAGGGACCAGTCCAACGCCCTTCCTG
Organism: Acetomicrobium thermoterrenum DSM 13490; assembly: GCF_900107215.1. Classification (NCBI taxonomy): domain Bacteria; kingdom Thermotogati; phylum Synergistota; class Synergistia; order Synergistales; family Acetomicrobiaceae; genus Acetomicrobium; species Acetomicrobium thermoterrenum. Next base: position 15,743 of record NZ_FNPD01000006.1, read on the forward strand.
TCGGAGGGTATATATTTAACTCCTAGATCTACCATGCGCCTCGCCGACGTAGAAGTTACATCTTCCACTGTAAAATACAGGCTTCCTCTTTCTATGTGTCTCATGCCTGCCAGGGCCTCGGCCAATTCGCCCTGTCCGTTTCCGCTGACGCCTGCGATGCCAAGTATCTGGTTTTCTCTTAAGGTCAACGAAACGCCATCGACCGCGACAAGACCTTTGTCGTTTCTGACCCTAATCTCTTCTGCGATGAGAATAGGCTTGCCCGGGGGCTTACGGCTTACGCCGACTTTTATCTCCCCTACCCCACCGCTTCCTACCATCATCTCCGCCAGCTTTTCGGCCGTAACTTCGCGGGCGGGCAAAGTACCAACAACTCTGCCGCGCCTCAAGACAGTTATTCTGTCGGAGATCTCAAACACTTCCTTCAGCTTATGGGATATGAAAACTATGCCAAAACCCTCTTCTTTCATATGCTTAACTGTCTCGAACAATTTTTCGGTCTCTTGCGGAGTCAGCACAGAGGTGGGCTCATCCAATATCAGTATTTTGGCTTTATGAAAAAGCATCCGCAGGATAGCAACCCGCTGTTGTTCGCCTATGGAAAGTTGCCATACCGGAGACAAAGGATCCACGTCAAGGCCGTATCTGGCCGACAGCTCCCTTATCCTGGCACATGTAGCGTTTTCTTTTACTATAAAATCCCTCTCGGCGCTGCCAAGGGCCATGTTTTCCCAAACGGTGAGGCTTGGCACCAGCATGAAGTGTTGATGCACTATGCCTATGCCCTGGGCTATTGCATCTTTGGGCGAACGAAACACCACCTCACGACCCTCCAGCTCGATCGTGCCCTCGTCAGGTTGGTACAAACCGCACAATATGCTCATGAGCGTGCTTTTTCCGGCACCATTTTCCCCAAGCAGGGCGTGGACCTCGCCTGCCTTCAAGTCAAAATCCACATCATCGTTTGCCTTTATGTCGTAAAAGGTTTTTGTTATTCCACGCATATTTACAAGAACTTTTTCAGCCATACTTAACCTCCGCCCAATCGGTAAAAAAAGAGCACGCAAGCATTTGCTTGCGTGCTCTTTGCAGTTTATTTGGGCAATTCTCCTTCTACGCCCTCGACCAGCCAATTCATCGACAAGAGGTCCTGATCGGTAAGTTTTTGGCCTTCTTTAACGATCAAATTCCCCTTGTTGTCTTTAATGGGCCCTTCGAACACATCCCACTCGCCGGACGCAATGCGTTGTCTTTCTCCTTCCACCAGGTCTTTAACGGCGTCGGGAACATCTTTGGCGTAGGGAGCCAACGCCACCATGCCTTTATCCAAACCCCACCATATGTCTTCCGGCTCCCAGGTGCCGTTGATCACCTTTTCGATGGTGTATTTATAAACCACTCCCCAATTCCAGACGGGCGCCGTAAGGTGCTTTGTGGGAGCATATTGGGACATATCGTTGTTGTAACCTACGACGTAAACCCCGGCCTCTTCCGCAGCCTGAGGTACGGACCCGGTGTTGGCGTGCATTGCAAGCACGTCAGCTCCAGCATCGACCAGAGCCTTGGCTGCTTCCTTCTCCTTTCCGGGGTCGATCCAGGAAAATAGCCACACCACCTTCACCTTAACGTCGGGGTTGGCTCTGCGGGCGCCCAAGGTAAAGGCATTTAATCCCCTGATCACCTCGGGGATGGGATGAGCTGCAACGAAACCGATCACGTTTTTCTTAGTCATGCTGCCGGCAACCAAACCGGACAAATATCTTGCCTGGTACATTCTGCCGAAATATATGCCCACGTTATCAGCCATCTTAAAGCCCGAACAGTGCATGAAAATGACGTCAGGGTGGCGTTTCGCCGCTTCCTGCACATAATCCATGTATCCAAAGGAGGTGGCGAAGATCACCTTTGCTCCGTTTCTTATGAAGTTCTCCATTGCCCTGACCGAATCGGGTCCCTCCGGAACGGATTCAACATACATGGTAGTCACAGCGGGAAAGGCCTTTTCCACATCGAGCCTTCCAAGATCGTGCATGTAGGTCCATCCGCCATCGCCTATGGGACCGTTGTAAAGCCAGGCAGCCTTGAGCTTATCTGCAGGGACGGCTTCGAAGGACATGGCAGCGGTACTAAAAATACAGAGCGTTAAGAGAGCGACAATAAGAGCCATCTTCCTCATTTCACATCAACCTCCCAATTAAAATTTAAAAACCTTCACATAAAATTTTACCTTCTTTTCCAACGCTCTTCAATTAAGGAAAAACTTTAACAAAACTATAGCATAACTTCATCAATGACGCTCTCTATCAAACTAGCCACGCAATCGGCATATAATATCTCCTAATACGCTGACTTAATAATATATACAAACATGACATCGCAAAGGATATCACTTTTTCAAATGGAAAATTAATGCTAAAATATAACCTCACTAAAAGGACCAGGACACTTCAAATCGCAATAATATCAATAACAAAGAAGAGGAGATGCAAAATGACCGGCAAAGATCGTTACAGAAGGACCTACCCAGTATCGTGGGACCAACTGCACAAGGATAGTAGGGCCTTGGCTTGGCGCTTGATAGATACAGGACAGAGGTGGGATAAGATAATTGCCGTCGTGCGGGGCGGCTTGGTTCCTGCTGCGATAATTGCCAGGGAGTTGGATATTCACTATGTGGATACCGTATGCGTCTCAAGCTACACATTAAAGGAACAGGGAGAATTGAAGATCATAAAAAGTATAGAGGGGCTGAATGGCGAGAACGCGCTCATAATCGACGATTTAGTGGACACGGGAAAAACAGCGAGGATCGTGAGGCAAATGCTTCCCCATGCCCACTTTGCCACCGTCTATGCCAAGCCGGATGGAAGGCCTTACGTTGATACTTACGTGACGGAAGTCAGCCAGGACACCTGGATTCTGTTTCCCTGGGATTCGGAGATTCAGTTCATCGAACCTCTGATCCAACAAAAGCCATAGATCAACGTTTTGTCTCCAACCCAACTCGAGGCTCAATTGTCTTGAGCTGCGGAACGATCCTGTAGGCAAGTATGGTAGCCGCAGCTGCCTTTAGCGTGTCGGCCGCCAAAAAAGGCAGCACTCCGATTTTAAGGGCGCCCAGCAATGATATATCCTTCCCCACCACGTAGTTTAAATTCAGGTAAAGACCCGTAACCCCACAAAAATATATCGCGCCCACGCCAAGAAATGACCCTAAAAGATAACGAGGAAGTTTTGCACTCCCCTTAGAAACGCTTCCGGCCAAGTAGGAAGCGACTATGAAGCCTATCAAATAGCCGAAGGTAGGAGAAAAGAAGATATGAGGCCCGCTCGTGCCGGCAAAGACGGGCAACCCCATCAAACCCATGCCTATATATACGACCTGAGACATGGCACCCCACTTCGGCCCCAAACACATCCCGGAAAGGAGAACGAAAAATACCTGTAGAGTCAGAGGAACGAGAGGAAAGGGAATTCTAATCCATGCTCCCGCTGCCGTCAGACAGACGAACAATCCCGCCAGGATTATATATTTAATTTCAGAATTGGACATAGGGGCTTTCACCTCCAGAAATTATCGGTCGATATCCCATTCCCATCTAACTACCCAACCCTGCCCCGCATAACTGATTAGCATTTCCTCGGCCTCCTTCACGAGAGAAAGGGGAATGTGACCGAAAAGAAGCACCCTCTCCCCATAACGGGCTTCCCACATCGACTCCTCCACCCCCATGGATCTAAACCTGGAGTAAATTAGGCCTTGTTTGTCGTAGGGCACCTCTATTTTTATTTTTCTGCTTTTAATTCTTTTGACCGTTCCCGCTGCTTTAATCGCTTCTTTTGCAGATAGGCTGTAAGCTTCTATGAGCCCCCTCACACCCAGCTTGACCCCGCCGAAGTACCTAGTCACTACTATCGCCGTATTGGTGAGGCCAGCCCGGGCGATCTCCCCCAATATAGGCTTGCCGGCCGTTCCCGAAGGTTCCCCTGCATCGGAATAGTGCTCACGAAGAAGATCTACACCTACCCTGTAGGCCCAGCAATTGTGGGTGGCATTTGCGTGCTCCTTCGATATGGTCCTTATGAATCTCCTTGCATCTTCGGTCGAGCGCGCTATTTCAAGATGACCGATGAAGCGAGACCTCTTTATAACAAGCTCTACCGCGGCTCCTTTTTTGGGTTCCAGGTAAACTTGATCTTCCTTCAACTATTCCTCCCACGCCTCCTTTAGCTTCCTGTAGGTGACATCCAGGGCTTCCGGTATCACCTTTGTCTCTCCGACAACGGGCATGAAATTAGTGTCACCCTCCCACCTGGGGACTATGTGCACGTGAACGTGGTCCTCGAAACCGGCTCCTGCGACTTTTCCCATGTTTATTCCGATGTTGAATCCATGGGGATCCATAGTTTTTTTAAGAGCTTTTAAGCACTTTTGGACGAGGAGGTTTATCTCCAATATCTCCTCCTGATTTAATTCGTCGTAATTGCCCGTATGGTGATAGGGCGCCACCATTAGGTGCCCCGGGTTATAAGGGAAGGCGTTAAACATTATGAAGGCTTTTTTGCCTCTGTATAATATTAGCCTTTTTTCGTCTTCCCTTTCTTTTATGAACTCGCAAAATATGCAATCTATCTTTTCCTTGTTCGATTTGTCTATATATTTCATTCGCCATGGTGCATGGAGAACATCCATCGCAATTCCCTCCATCCTTTCCGTTTCACCTCAAAAATGTTTCACGTGAAACATTTTTGAGGTCCACATGATATATGGCTCCGCCTGGATTATAACATGATCGTGGAATATCGGGCCCAGCGATCCAAAGGAGTATTTCAAAGACTTAACTAATGAGTTATGAAAACATGACATTGTGCTATAATATGTGACAATTTACAGGTTATCGCGAAAAATTGGAGGTAGCAAACCATGAATATAATTGTGCTGACAAAGGTCGTGCCCGACATAGAAAGGGTGAAGTTCGACGCAGCCAGGGGAGTGGTGGACAGAAGTTCGGCACCACAGGAGATCAACCCCTTCGACCTCAACGCCATAGAGGAGGCCGTAAGGCTTAAAGAGCGTCACGGAGGGAGGATAACGGCCATATCCATGGGCCCGAGTGATGTAGAGCAAACCCTCAAAGACACCATAGCCAGGGGCGTCGACGAGGCCATTTTGCTCACGGACAAGAAGTTTGCAGGCTCTGACACCTTGGCGACCTCTTATGCCCTGTCTCAGGCGATTAAGTCCACAGGCGACTTCGACATAGTGATCTGCGGAGAAAAGACCGTGGATGGCGACACGGGACAGGTGGGAGGCGAGGTATCGGAGTGGCTTGGCATATCATACCTTCCCTATACGTCTAAGTTGGATTACGAAGATGGGAAATTCAAGGCAAGAGTGGAGCTTGAGGACATTATATATGAGGTGGAAGCCAGCCCTCCATTGCTCGTCTCCGTCACCAAGGATATAAACACCCCACGCCTTCCTGGGTTTAGGGAAAAGCTCAATGCCCGAAAGACCCAGGTAAAGAAGATGGATGCCGAGGGGATCGAAGCCGACGAAGGTCGCCTGGGTTTTAACGGATCACCTACATGGGTATACAAGATAGAGGTGCCCGAGGAAGGGCAGAGGGATTGCAAAATATACAAAGACCCCGAAAGCGGATTGAAGGAGATCATGATCATGTTGGAATCGAGGGATTTGATATGACCGCTAATATTAAAAGAGAAATACTGGTCTTTGCCGAGCAACGCAGAGGCAGAGTTCACCCCGTCACAATTGAGCTTCTGGGCAAGGCCATTGAATTGAGCAATCGCCTTCCCCTCATGGTCTCATCGGTGCTTATGGGAAGGGACGTACAAGGCGAAGCGCAGGAATTAATTTATTATGGTGCAAAAAAGGTCTATCTCTTCGAAGACTCATCTTTGTATAGTTACGACCCGATTTTATATAAGACGAATATCGTAGCTTTGGCAAAGGAGATAAATCCCTACGCCATCCTCTTTGGGTCGACCCATATAGGAAGGTCCCTTGCTCCGCGGGTTGCCGCCTCCTTGGGAACCGGCCTGACGGCAGATTGCACGAATCTTTCCATAGACGAAGACGGGGCCTTTATCCAGATAAGGCCGGCCTTCACGGGAAATATATTGGCCCACATAAAGACCAAAACCTCTCCCAGCATGTCAACGGTTCGATACAAGGTCATGCAGCGCGCCAAAAGGGACGAAAAAAGAGAGGGCATTATCGTGAAGATGACGCCGCTGCCTAATGACCCCTCCTGGGAGGTAATTGACGAAAGAGTTATCGAGGGCATCAACCTTCCCGACGCTGAAGTCATAGTATCGGGCGGAAGGGGACTCAAAAGGGCGGAGGACTTCAAAATGTTAGAGGAGCTCGCGAAGCTTTTGGGAGGAGTCGTAGGATCGAGCAGGCCTCTCGTGGACGAAGGATGGATAGGGAAGGAACATCAAGTAGGTTTTAGCGGCAATACGGTAAAGCCAAAACTTTATATCGCCTGTGGCATCTCGGGAAGTCCGCAGCATCTAGCCGGAATGAGGGACTCCGAAATGATAGTGGCCATAAACAGCGACCCGTCGGCCCCCATTTTCAGATACGCCGATATGGGGATCATCGGCGATATTTACGAGATAATACCCAAAATGATAGAAAAACTTAAAAGACGGTAAATTACAGCGGGCAGCCCTCGAGGCTGCCTTATTTTTTTGTGCGCCTTGATTCCATTAGAATTGCAACTGGGCGTAATATGGGCACGTTTTCGCAGGTGATTTTAATAACTACTGCTATAGGAACGGCTAAAACCGCACCGACTCCTCCCCAGAGCCAGCCCCAAAAAAGGAGCGACAGGAGTACGACGATGGGATTGATGTTGAGGGCGTCCCCCACTACTTTGGGTGCAAGAAAATTCCCTATGCTCATCTGTATGACCAAGAGGACAATGGCCGTAGTTATCGCAGGTTTTATGTCGGGGTAAAACTGCACTAAAGCCACCAATATGGGAGGAATGGAAGCAATCAATGACCCGACGTAGGGTATAAAGTTAAGCACAAAGGCCAACACTCCCCAGTTGACGGAAAAATCGACACCTATGACTGAGAGAGCAAGCCATACGGCTACGCCCGTCGATGCGCTTATGACGACTGCCGTGAGCAAGTATCGACCGATCTGATATGAAATTGAATTTATTATCTGTTGAACCCGCTCTGCCATGGTTAAAGAAAAGGCGCGCCTTAGCCTCTCCGTGGACGCCGGGGTGCCGAACAATATGAACACCAAAAAAACTACTATAAGAAAAAAATTGCTGATCAAGGAGATAACTGTACCGGGAAGGGCAAAAAGCAACGGGGTAAGTCGCCTTCCGAGGTCGAATTCCATCAAAAGATCCGTAGGCAGGTCGGTTTTTTGGCCTATCTCCTGAACTATATTCATTAAGCGGCCATAATAATTCGGAAAGGCATTGACAAAGGGCAGTATCCTCCTGTAAAGCAATGCGAAGGCCAATAGACAAATGACAAAAAATAGCGTTAGGATCAGTGAGACGGCCAAACCTCGAGGTATTTTCTTCTTTTCAAGTTTCAACAGCGCCGGTTTAAATATAAAAGAAAGTAGCCATGCAATGACCAGAGGCATGACAACGCTTCTGGCCGCGCGCAAAACGGCACCTCCGGCCACAATACAGAGAAAACTCAGTAGCATCAGTAAAGTTTGGAAGCTGTACCAATTTATAACGAATGTTCTATCCCCGGATTTTCTTGGCCTATGGCGATCGTGTTCGGACATCGGCGAAACCTCCTTCATATTTACTCCATTATTATAATCAACTTCCGTAAGCACTATCGGAAATTAATTGGTTCTTTGCAAATTATTTGCAAATGACATAAAATATTTTTCATGAATGAAAATACAGCAAGTGAAATTTTAAGGAGCAAGGGCCTGGCAGCAACGAAACAGAGAGTTGCAATTTTTCTAAAAATTAAGGAGTGCAATTGCCATTTCACGGCAGGGGAATTGCATCGAATGCTTGCTGAAGATAAATTCAGGGAAAGGGTGGACCTTGCCACCGTTTATCGGACGATTAAGACCTTTGAAAGAGCAGGCTTGCTCAAATGCGTGGCCGAGACCGGCAATTGTCGATACTACGGGATGATCGATAACTGCGGCTTTGAACACCCCCACTTTTATTGCAGGAAATGCGGGCGATTATTTTGCCTTAAAACGATGAAGCTGGACTCGAAGGGTATAGGAAATCTCGAAAAAATTGGCTTCGAGCCTCAGTTTCTGCTCCTTACGGTAGAGGGCTTATGTGCACAATGTAGCAAAGGAGGACATTCTAAGGATGGGCAGGACGATAGGACACAGAAGTCTGATTAAGATACTTTTGCTTTTTTTAAGCGTATCGTTGTTTTTGGGCAAAAACACATCTGCATTTGCAGATACATTTGCAGATAATGGAAGAATAGCCTTCGTTTCGGTGCCACCTATTGCATATTTTGTCGAAAAAATAGGGGGGGAGACGATAAGGGTGGAATCGCTCATAAATCCCGGCGACGATCCTCACGTATATGAGCCAAAACCGAAACAAATGGCGGACCTTTCAAAGGCAAGGTTATATTTTTCCACGAACTTTCCCTTTGAGAGGAACCTTTTGACGAAGATAAAGGCCACGAACCCTAATCTGACAATAACCAACACCGGCTATGGAATTTCATATATAGCAGATGCAGCACATAAAGGCCATGAAGGGGAGGATGGCTTCGACCCTCACATTTGGACCTCACCTTTAAACGCTTTTAAGATAGCGGAAAATATCTACAGGGAGCTCGTTTCCGCAAACCCAGAAGAAGTAGAAATCTACAGGAAAAATTATCTGGAACTGCTGAGAAGCATAACAAAACTGGACGAGGAGTTATGGGAAAGGTCAAAGTCAGCAAGGGGGATGAAATTTCTGGTCTTTCACCCTGCATGGAGTTATTTTGCGAGAGATTACGGTTTAATTCAAGTTCCCGTGGAACAGGAAGGCAAGGAACCCAAGGGTGCTCAACTGTCCCGTTTAATCGAAGATGCCAAAAAAGAAGGAATTAAAGTGCTCTTCGTCTCTCCTCAGCATTCGAAAAGAAGCGCTAAAATCATTGCTGACGCCATAGGAGCAAAGATCGTTGAGATTGACCCCCTCTCCAAGAAATGGGACGAAAGCTTAAGGTCCATGGTCGAAATTCTCTGCGAGGCTCTCTAGGCAGGTTTCAAGATGACAGGCCCACAGGATATCTATTTCGAAGACGTCTGGTTTTCATACAACGGTTCCTTCGTGCTCCGGCAGGTTTCCTTTTCAGTGCCGACAAGGGAATTTCTGATCATTATCGGTCCAAACGGAGGGGGAAAGACCACGCTTCTAAAGCTGATGCTGGGGCTTTGCTCCCCTCAAAGGGGAAAGATCATCCTTTTTGGCGAATACACGCCAAGAGAGGCTTCGCACCTGTTGGGTTACGTCCCCCAAAACACAAATATAAATCTGGATTTTCCCGTCAGTGTCATCGACGTGGTGCTAATGGGAAGGTTGCGGGGTTTGAAATTCCTTTACACGAAAGAGGACAGAAGGGCCGCCGAGGAAGCACTTGAAATCATGGGCATGGACAAATATGCCAACGCCAGGATGAGAGAGCTTTCGCAGGGACAGAGACAGCGCGTGTTAATCGCCCGGGCACTGGTCTCTCAACCAAGGATATTGCTGCTAGACGAACCCACGGCAAGCGTTGATGTCGAAGCGCAGAGGATACTATACGACAGATTGAGGGAGCTGAACGAAAAGATAACCATAGTACTCGTAAGTCATGATATGACCGTGATATCGAGCTATGCCACAGCCGTGGCTTGCGTCAACGGCACGGTCTATTATCACGGTTCAAAGGAGATAACTTCTGAGATGCTCCAGATGGCCTACGGATCCTGCCCCGTGGAGCTGGTAGCCCACGGCATTCCCCACAGAGTACTGGCCAAACACGACGGTGATCGCGATGCTTGAGGCCCTCCAATACGAGTTCATGAGAAACGCACTGGCTGCTGCTATCCTGGCAAGCATCATATGCGGGATCATGGGAACGATTGTAGTCAGCAAAAAACTGGTATCCATGGCGGGAGGGGTAGCTCATGCGGCCTACGGGGGCATAGGAATGGCATTGTATTTCGGCTTTTCGCCCCAGCTTGGAGCAATCGGTTTTGCCCTTGCCTCCTCTATTTTCATGGCTTGGACGACTTTGAGGATGGCCTCCAGGGCCGATACGGTGATCAGCATCATATGGGCCGTGGGTATGGCTACAGGGGTGATATTTTCGGACCTCACCCCGGGGTACGGGGCAGACCTGATGAGCTATCTATTTGGCAGCATACTCATGGTCGCTAAAGAAGACATATTGTACATGGCAATACTGAGCCTGGCGCTTTGTGCTTTTGTACCACTCTTTTACGGGCATTTACTGGCCTATTCCTACGATGAAGACTACGCCCGAACGAGAGGAGTGCCGGTGGACGTCCTTCATTTCACGGTTATAGTATTGGTGTCCTTCTCCGTGGTGCTTACAATAAGGATCGTTGGACTGATTCTCGTAATAGCCCTTCTTTCCATCCCTCCCTACATAGCAGAAAAGTTTTGCCGGTCCTTGGCGGGGATGATGGCCACGTCCTTTCTCTTGAGCATGTTCTTTTCCGTTTCGGGCCTGGCGGCAGCTTACGCCCTCGATCTAACGTCGGGCGCAGCGATAATAATCATTGCCGCCATCGGTTATCTTGCCGCAGAGGTCTATTTAAAGTTCAGAAAAAAGCCAAGGGGGGCTTGACAACTTTTCTCACGAGTATTATAAAAAACAAAATTTAAGGTTCGACGAAGTGGTGAGGCAATATTATGATGCCTAAAAAAATAATATTTTCCATGTCATGCGGCAACGGTAGCAACTCTCGATCCTGGTCCCGAAACCAGGATTGGCAAGAGTGTTGCTTTTGGCCGCATGAAAGCTCGTAGAATCTCGTAATTTTTACTTTATAAGCTACAAAATGGGCCGGAGGCGACACCTTCCGGCCCATTTTTATATTTCTAAAAGGGGGGGAATTCATGTTTAAAGTCTTAATAACAGAACATATTCACGAAGAGGGCTTGAAGGAACTCTATGAGGCACCTAACATCGAGGCAATCCTTCGGTTGAACATGTCGCAGGAGGAGCTTTGCGATGCCGTCAAAGACATCGACGCCCTGATCACCAGGAGCGGAACTGCCGTGGACAAAAAGCTGCTGGAAGCAGGCAAAAAGTTAAAAGTGGTAGCCAGAGTCGGAGTGGGAGTAGACAATATCGATTTAGGCGCTGCGAGCAAGAGGGGGATTATAGTGCTCAACTCGCCCACGGGTAATACTCTTGCCGCCACGGAGCTTACCATGGGGATGATATTTTCGATCGCAAGAAAAATCCCGCAGGCGAACAATTCACTGCTGTCGGGAGAGTGGAAGAGGGAGAAGTTTCTCGGGACGCAACTTTACGGAAAGACCCTTTTGATAGTTGGCCTGGGGAGGATAGGCTCCTCAGTCGCAACGCGGGCAAAGGCGTTGGGAATGGAGATATTTTGTTACGATCCATACATAAATCCGAAAAAGGCCGAAAACCTCGGAGTTAAACGTCTGGACGATCTAAGGGGAGCTTTATCCCTCGCAGATTTTGTAACCCTTCACGTGCCCCTCACGCACGAGACCAGAAACATAATCAACGAAGAAACTCTGAAATCTATCAAAAGAGGAGCATATCTGATAAATTGTGCCAGAGGAGGGATCGTAGACGAAGGAGCCTGTGCGAAGGCGCTCAAGGAAGACAGGTTGGCCGGGGCTGCTTTCGACGTCCACGTCGTAGAACCGGCAAAGGAAAGCCCCCTTTTCGACCCCGCCTTAATAGAGAAGGTCGTCGTAACACCCCATATAGGAGCAAACACCAGGGAGGCCCAAAGAGCCGTCGCCGAGATCGTGGTGAAAAACCTCATAAAAGCGCTATCGGGCGAACCCTACGAAAATGCCGTAAACCTCCCCTATATGGAAAACAAGATGACCCTTCAGGAAAGGGAGTTTCTGTCGCTTGCCAGAAGGATGGGCATGATAGCGGCTTGTGTCATCAAGGAACACGTTGATGAAATCACCGTGGCCATGGCCGGACCCTTATTTGAAGAGGTCGAGATAAGCTTGCCCTTTGAAGTACCCTACAGATATATGCCCTTCACGGCAGCGGCTCTTAAGGGGCTTCTCGAGGTAAGGCTGGGCCCTGAAGTGAACGCCATGTCGGCGCCTCTTCTCGCAAAAGAACATGGTATAAGCGTCTTCGAGAGCAGGCGAGAGGCAAGGACGTATAAAAATGTACTTGCCATCGAAGTCAAATCCCAAAATAAGACCTTTTCTATGGCGGGAACGGTGACGGAGGAGGGCAAAAAGCGAATAGTAGGCGTAGACGATTACGAGATAGATTTCGTTCCCGAGGGGTGGGTGCTGCTTTTTTCCAACCACGACAGGCCTGGGGTCATAGGAAAGATAGGCACATTGCTGGGAGATTACGGAGTAAACATCGCAAACTTTGCCCTGGGAAGGAAAAACGGGAGCGGACTTGCCATCGCTGCCCTTCAACTTGACAGCAGCATTCCAAAAGAGGCAATGGAAAAGATCCAAAAAGATGCAGATTTAATCTGGGCCCATCTGATAAACCTCAAAGGAGAGTGAAGATGTTGCGATACTACCTCATGAGACACGGAGAAACGACCTGGAACGCCAAGGACGTATTTCAGGGGAAGCAGGACACGCCTTTAAGCGAAAAGGGCCTGCTTCAAGCCGAGCTTACGGCTAACCTCGCTTCCCGGATCGGAAAGGCAAGGATATGGTGCAGTCCCCTAAAGAGGGCATTGCAAACGGCAAAACTCCTGGCCGAAAGGGGCGGATATGAGATACTAACAGAAAAAGGCCTGATGGAGATAGATCACGGCAAATGGGAACGCCTTCATGTGGAAGAGGTAAAACGTCTTTATCCAGAATCCTTTGAGATGTGGCACAAAGAGCCCGATAAGGTCGTCATGCCCGATGGCGAAAGCCTGAGGGACGTTCAGGAACGGGCTTTAAGGGTTTTGACCAAAATAAGGGAAAGCGGAGAAGAGCAGGCTATTATAATGACCCATGACGCCGTGATCAAATGTCTTCTCTGCCATTGGCTCGAGCTTCCTCTCTCGAAGTACTGGAGTTTCAAGTTCTCGAACTGCAGCGTATCCATAGTGGAGGAAGACGATAAGGGTAAGGCAGTCATCTTGCTCCTCGACGATGTATGCCACTTAGAACAAGGCTGGACCTGGCCAGAACAAAAATCGGTGTAAATGGTTTTACAGATTCCTTAGGGCACAGCCTTGAGCATCCCTCCATCAGCGATAATCGTCTGCCCCGTGATGTAGCTGTTGGCCTCGGAACAGAGAAACACGGCCAGACGGCCATATTCCCGGGGATCGCCATACCTGCCCATGGGAATTTGTCTCAACATGGCAGAGCGAACTTCCTCAAGCGAGAGGTTTTGGCGCTCTGCCGCTGCTTTATCCAGCTGCTCTATGCGATCCGTTTTGAACCTTCCTGGGCCGATAACGTTGACCAATATGTTATAGGGTGCCACTTCGCGGGCCAAGGTCTTCGTCATACCCACAACGCCGAGGCGGAATGTGTTTGAAAGTATTAAATTATCAATTGCCTCCCTGACGGAAGATGAGGTGGAATTGAGTATCCTGCCCCAGCGCATTTTTTTCATGTAGGGCAATACAAGTCTAGTCGTCCTGACAAAGCTCAGGAGGGTCAGCTCGAAAGCCCTTTGCCAGGCATCGTCAGGAAAATCTTCGAACTTTCCCGGAGGAGGTCCGCCGGCGTTGTTCACCAGGATATGAATGGTGCCATACTTTTGAACGACAAAGCTGATAAGCTTTTCTATATCGCCGGATTTGGTTACGTCGCAGACGAAATGCAGAGGCTCTTTTCCAGTGCTTTCTTTTATATCCTTCTTTGCAACCTTCAACTTCTCTTCGTTCGTGGAGGAAATTACTACATTCGCTCCTTCACTCGCAAGCTCCGTTGCAATGGCCTTTCCCAAGCCGGAACTGGAGGCCAGGACCAATGCTACCTTTCCTTCAAGCCCCATGTTCATGCGATTAGCCCCCCTTCTAATTATTCCCTTCTATCGTTTTTAAGCTTATCCGCAATGGACTTTATCATGTTCCAACACTGTAATAACCCGAGGACTGCGCCCAAAAGGGCACCCCAAAGGGGTATCGACCTGCCCAGTCCATATCTATCCTCAAAATATAAGCCCAAGTAGTAACCCAACAAAACGAACCCTACGATCAAAAGGGCGGCAGAGACAACCTTTGCGAAAATCGCTATATCTTCGAAATTTAATTTAAAATTCATTTTAAATTATACGCCCCGATCGAACAGCGAATCAATGTTTTCCTCGAGAAACTTTACAAGCCTTTTGACTCTCTTGTCGTCCAAACCTCCTATGATCAACCTGCTTTCGTCTTGACTTTTCTTTACGACTACTTTAAGGCCGTGGCTTTTGCCAAGGGGCAGTTCAACAGTAGAGGTCTTCTTACTTCTTGCATCGCCCGAGGCCTTAAGCCTGCTTATCTCATCCTCAAGCCTTCTCACCGACCAGGAATGGGCCACGCACTTTCGGGCAAGGACTATTTGGTCATCTCCGGAGGACAATCCCGAAAGGGCTCTTGCATGGCCTTCCGATATCTTTCCCTCCTCGAGCAGCTTCTGCACCTCTACAGGCAAGTCAAGTAAACGTAGCTTGTTCGACACGAGGGGGCGACTCCATCCCAGGCGGGAGGCCACCTCCTCATGTGTCATCTCAAACCTTTTTATCATCTCCGAAAGGGACTTGGCCACTTCGATGGGCGACAGATCCTCCCTTTGGAGATTTTCTACGAGCGCCACCTCGAGTGACTGAGCATCATCCAAATCGACTATTACAACGGGAACTTCCTTAAGTCCCGCGATCTTCGCAGCTTTCCAGCGCCTTTCGCCGGCCACAACTTCGTAACCTTCCCCCGCACGCCTGACTATCAGGGGCTGTAAAATGCCGTGTTCTTTGATGGACTCGGCCAGAGACGTCAAGCCCTCGTCGCTCATGCTCTGTCTCGGCTGAAGAGAAGAGGGTTTAATTTCGTCTATGGGCAAAACCCCCCGATCCTTTGAAGGGATCGTTATTTTATCCTCGAAGGGGGATCCTATGAGCGCTTCTAACCCCTTTCCTAAAGCTTTCTTGGATTTAGCCACCTTTTTTCCACCTCCTCGGCCAATGCAATATAGGCCTTGGTACCAATGCACTGGGGGTCGTAGTAAATTACAGGTTGACCGTAACTTGGCGCTTCCGAAAGCCGAACGTTTCGCGGAATTGTCGTCTCGAACACGGCATCCAGAAAACGCTTTCGCACTTCCTCCGCCACCTCTTTAGAGAGATTTGTGCGGCTGTCGTACATGGTCAGGATGACACCCCCGATATGCAACCTTTCGTTGAGGTGGCGTCGCACCAGTTCGACGGTTCCTACGAGCTGAGACAGCCCCTCCAGTGCGTAATACTCGCATTGTATGGGGACTACCACCGTTTCGGCAGCAACCAGCGCGTTCACGGTTAAAAGCCCTAAGGAGGGCGGGCAATCTATCAGGATCAGGTCAAAATCCTTAAGCTTCGATAAGGCCCTAGCCAATCTGGTCTCTCTGCTCAAAAGTCCCACCAGCTCGACCTCCGCCCCCGCCAATTCCAGCCTGGCCGGCAAGAGGTAAACCCCCTTCCACGGCGTCGAAGAGATCGCCTCATCGGGAGACGAGTCGTTGATCAACACGTCATACACGCTTAGAGACAACTTTCCCTTATCGATCCCCAATCCGCTGGTACTGTGCCCCTGAGGGTCAAGATCCACTACGAGCACCCTTCTTCCTCTGTCTCCCAGGGCTGCCGCCAGGTTCACGCAGGAGGTAGTCTTGCCCACACCTCCCTTTTGATTTGCTACGGCTATAATACGCAAAAAGCTCACCTCCACCATGGCCTTCTCTCGGGGATGCCAACCCTTCTCGGAACGCTTATTTGTGCGTCCTTTACCTTCTTCCATGTAAATAAATAAAGCTTCTTGCCCGCCACCTCATAGCTCCATATCTCAAGCCCCGACCACCCCAATTTCTCCTCTTTTCCCTCGAATTCTTCCAGCTCCTCAAATCCCTTTGGCCCCTTGAAGGCCATGCAGCTGCCGCCCCTTCTGACGAGGGGGGAAAAATATTCGAGAAGGATGCCCAGATGGGAGACGGCGCGGGCAGCAGCCAAATCGTAGAGACCGTTATTTAAAGATGCGAATTCCTCCGCCCTGGAGCAATGGACCCTGACATTTTCTAGGTTTAAGCTGCGAACCATTTCCTCCAGGACGAGACATTTTTTCCTGACGCTGTCCAGGAGATCGACGAATACGTCGCTTCTGCAGACAGCCCAGACGAGCCCCGGCAATCCCCCTCCCGTCCCGATGTCCACTATTCGGACATTGAAAGGAATAAGCGGTAGGGCCGCGAGACAGTCCACGATATGTTCGTCGAATATGCACTTTGGGTCGGCAGGCCCCGTCAAACGGGCACGGCTGTTTGCCAATCCCAGAAGCTTTGCATAGTCCATCAATTTATCTCTGTTAGCATTTATTATGCCCTCTAAGATGTCCGATGCTACTTCTTTCGTCATAACTTTCAAATCTTCCATCACCTCCTATCGATGATATACTATTTTCCAAAGCCCTAACAACAAGCGATCTTTTTGCGATGCCTCCGTAATTTATGTTATCATTATTATAGCGTGACAAAATTATCGAGGAATAGAAGACGAAGGGAAAGGGGAGATCGACATGTCCGATAAAATTATCTACGCCAGAAACGATAATTATCTTATAGTCCGCCTGAGAGACGGCGATGATTTTTTTGAAACGCTTCTGTCCCTATTCAAAAAAGAGGACATTAAATCAGCCGTTTTAGTCTCTTCCGTAGGAATGATGAGAGACGTAGAGTTGGGCTGGTTTAGCGGGGAAGAGTACATAAAAAAATCCTTCGAAGAGCCGATGGAGCTTCTTTCGCTCACGGGTTCCGTAAACGAGACGGAGGAAGGAAAAATATTCTTACACCTCCATGCGGTGTTAGGATCTTCGGATTTGACGACTGCGGGGGGGCATTTGTTCAAGGCTACAGTGCACCAGACGAACGAACTGGTATTCCTACTGCCGACAAATATAAATTTGAAGCGGCTGAGAGAGGGAGAGGGATTGCTCAGGCTCTTCCCCGAGCGCAAGAAATAACAAGACCATGAAGAGCTTGGTTTCGCCGAAGGGCAAGAAGCGCTTGATTCGAAAGGCGCTTCTTGCCGCTTTTTTAATATGTCTTTACCTCTTTTCGGTCAATTTAGGAGAAAAGGAAGCTCTGGTAATCAATGTCATCGATGGCGATACTGTTGTAGCGGTGACGGAATCGGGCGAAAAAGAAACCGTAAGATACCTGCTCATAGATACCCCGGAGCTTCATCATCCCAGCCGCGGAGAGGAAGAGCTAGGAAGAGAAGCCAAAGCTTTCAACGCTTCACTGGTAGCCGGCAGAAAGGTAAAGTTTGAGCCGGACGCAGAAAAAAGAGACAGGTACGGAAGGCTGCTAGCCTACGCATGGATAGAGGAAAAGGGAGAAGAAAAGATGGTAAACGAGATGCTTGTCGAGGAAGGTTTGGCTCTCCCCTATTTCATACCACCAAACGGGAAATATCTCGACAGGATTTCGGAGGCCGCGAAAAGGGCAAAAGACAGAGACGTCGGGCTTTGGAAGATCGCCCGGAAGAGGGTTTACACTCCCGACCAGGTCTACGCGGCACTGCCATATATTGCAGGCCGTTATATAACGCTTGTCATGAGAGTCGAGGAGGCCAAAAAATCGGGCTCCCGATGGCTGCTGTATGAAAGGGAAAGCAGATGTCAACTGGTTATATACGATAACAATGAACACCTTCTTGGAGCAAAAGATTTCATCGTAGGCAGGAAGATAAGGGCGATCGGCAAAGTAACGGCCTCCTACAACGGCGCCGAGATGATCATCTCCGATACATCTCAAATAGAAATCGAGGTAAAGGCGAAAGAGCCGAGTAAGTAAAAGAGCGGTTCTGGTTTTACGATTTATAGTGATAAGATACAAATTAAGAGTGAAAAATTATGGTAAAATATTATTATGGAGGCGGTGAACCATGTTTAAACAAATATTACCTAAAAGGAAGGGCCTTCTTTTCATTCTATCGTCTTTTGTGCTCATTTCTTTTTTCCTTACATCCGTTACAAATCTCTACGCCGACCAGTTTTTCAGCAAACTCGACATCGATGAGATCTCTCTTAAGGGACACAAATTGCACATTCGCGGGGATACGGACCTGCCCCCAGGGTCCACCCTGCAAATAAAGCTATCGATCCCTAAGCTGGACGACGACAAGGGAAAGGACCACGATGTAAAAGTCCAGATAACCCCGGGTAAATTCTTCGTAATGATCGACCTTCCGAAGGAATGGAAAAACGGTGGATGGATAAAATTTCTGTCCCTTAAGGCGATATTCGATCCCGACGATCAACCCAAGAAGGTCAAGGAGATAGTGGGCAATAAGGGAGAAAAGCTCAACGGCCCCAAAGTGAAAGTCCAAAAGAACAAAAAGATAATGGTCTCCGTTAAAAACGTTGCTTTCTAAATGGGCCTGTTGCAATTGTTAGGTGGTGATTGAAGGTGAAAGTGCAAAAGAAACACATTTTGATAGGCGTTGCAGCGATAATAGTGATCCTTCTGCTGGTCATCGCAAATATCGACGTCGGCACGGGCATGATCCGAGAAATGGCTCCCCAGGCCGCGAAGGATGCCATTGGAGCCGACTTGGCCCTTGGGAACGTTTCGGGCAACCCCATAAGGGGTTACAAATTGAGGGATGTCGCGCTCTCGAAGGAAGGAGAGGAAGTCCTTTCCATAAAACAGCTGGATGTCAAGCCAAGCTTGTTCGCGCTGATAGGCGGGAAGGTCTATCTCGATTCCCTGGTTGTGAACGAAGCCTTAATCGATTTCGAGAGAACGCTCGAGCTGGTAAAGAACTTTAAACCATCAGGTGCGGGGGAGGGTTTGCCTTTAGAGACAATAGAAGTTAAGTCCAGCACGGTAAAGGGCCCCTTCGGAGTTATAGACTTGAGGAGCATCGAGGTAAAGCCCGAGGCGACCACCATCAAGGCAAAAATCGATGCTTCATACAACGGGCTGCCCGCGAGGGGAGATGCAGTCATATCGCTAAAGGAAGGCGTCGCAATAGATGAGATGAACCTTAAGATCGCCCAGGGTGAGATCTCCTTTAGCGGCGAGATAATGCCCGAGCTCAATATCGAAGGAAGGGCCGGAAATATACAGGTAGAGGAGTTGAAACTTCTTTGGCCTCCCCTCGAGAAACAAAAGCTGGCCGGGGCCTTCGGCGGCACCATCAAGTTATCGGGGAAGCTGCCCGACATTCGCGGCGAGGGCGATTTGAGCTTCGAAAAGGGTACGATCGTCGGCATATCCGTCGAACGGGCGAGGTCCGACTGGCGTTACGAGGAAAATACCCTCGACTTCAGAAACATAGATGCTGACGTCTTAAACGGCAACGTCCACGGAACCCTGACCATGATTCTCAGGACATTGCCGCCACACATAAACCTCTCTTTGGAGGGCAAAAACCTCGACGTTGGCCTCCTGTCGAAGGAATTTCCCCAACTGGCGGGAAAGGTATCCGGCACTGTGGACAGCGTCAAGGCTGATATCTCCGGAATGGCCATGGAGTTATCGGGAAAGGTCGCTCTTTCCGCGTCAAAACTTTCAGTCATGAATCAACCCCTTCAGGCTATCAATATTAAGGCGAACATCGATAAAGGGAAAAGGATAGATATCGACGCAACTTCCCGATGGAACGAAATGCCTCTTAAGGCGACGGGTTATGTAGATCTTCCGGCGGGTCCTTTTGTTAGCATGGTCGTGTCCTGCCAAAAAGCTTCCATCGATAAGATAAAAACCCTTGTGCCATCCCTAAAGGATCTGCCAGCAAAGGGAAATGCCTCGGGAGAAGTGCAGATCAAGGGTTCTCTCAAGGACGTTGCTTCCCTTTCGACTTCGGGCAAAGTATGGTCTGATGTCATCACGCTTTTAGACCAGGAGATAAAGTCTCCCACCGTGAATTTCGAATTTAAAGAAAACGCCCTGGACATCAAGAGCTTTTCCGCATTATGGCAAGGAGCTAAATTCCACGGCGCAGGGAAGATCGTGAACGTGACAAAGGCCCCAACTCTGGACATAAAAGGAAAAGTTGAGGGATTGAATTTGACCAGCATGGGACAACTCGTTCCCAAGCTCGAGCAGTATGAGTTGGCAGGCACCGTTTCATCGGAATGGCATATAGTTGGACCTTTGAGCTCTCCAGATCTCTCTCTGGATTTTAATTCAAACAGGATAACCTTCTCCGGCATAGCAGCAAAAGGCATCACCGGTTCAACTTCTTTGAAACCTTTGGCTAAAGACCCTTTGTCCGGAATTTCGGCTCAAATAAAGGCCTCTTCGGTAGGGACGACGGCCTTCCCGTTGATAAATGACCTGTCAGCTTCCATAAAAGGTGAGGCTAACAAGATCAACTTGACCGAGATCAAGGGCCTGCTTCTGGGCGGAAACTTCAATGCCACGGGCCAAATTGCCATCAAGGATAAACAACCTGCCCTATCTTTGACGGCCTCAGCGAAGGGCGCCAGACTGTCAAACCTGCAAAACCTTGGGTTGACTTTGCCGATAGAGGGCTTGGTCGATTTTGAGGCGAAAGCAGACGGCTTGCTGCCGGACGTCATAATCGCAGCCAAGGCTTCGTCGCCCGAGATAACCGTGGCCGGCTTCACGTTAACCGATGCAGCTTTAGACGCGGAAGGCCCGTGGAACTCCCTGAAAATCAAATCCTTCAACGCCAGGGCTGGCGGAGGGGCGCTAACAGGCAGCGGAATAATCGCTTATGATAAAGCGTTAAGTCTAAACTTTGACGTGCAGGGAAACAACCTCGACCTGAAGGAAATATCCAAGAAATTGGACGAGGCAAATAAACTGAATATGCAGGGTCTCGTAAACCTTAGGGCGACGATTTCCTACGACGACAAAGGCCTTAAGGGCGACGGAGAAATCACATCTCCGGAAGCCGGCGTCTACGGGCTTAAAGCCAGTGACATAAAAGTCCCCTTCGTCATGAAGGATGGCACAATAACAAGCCAAGACATGAAAGCCCGCTTTTACGAAGGGAGCGCATCGGGCAAAGGATCCATCACTTTGTCTAATTTGAAATGGACGACGTCCCTAAGCGTTTCCGAGGCAAACTTGGATCCGCTCATTCATGATCTCTTTCCCATGGAGGGACACATCACCGGAAAGGCGGGGCTACAGTTTAACGGCAGCGGCACGCTGGGCAAGAATCTGGAAGGCAATGGTTCCTTTAATGTCGGAAGCGGCAAAGTGTCCGATTTCAAAATGGTTAAGGTCATTGCAGCAGCATACGGTAAAAGCACCATAGACTACAAGTCGATTCAGGGAAGGTTCGTCTTGGATACCATGGCGTTAACCCTCCTTCCGGGGACTCAGGCTTATGCCCCCAAGGGAGATCCGATGTATACCTACTTTGGTGCCGACGGCATGATTAAATACAACGGCAACCTCAATCTCTCATGTTACGGCAATTTGAACGTACAGGCCATTAACGCCCTGGTGGGCGGCATAAAGGGCGGCATTCTTTCCGGAGGGGAATCGCTCAAGTCAACTCTCGAGGGGTTCTTAGGCGGCTTGCTGCAGGGCTCTCAGACGACGGACTTCAGGGACGTCAGCTTTAACGTCACGGGCACTTTTAAGTCTCCGAAGATATCCAATCTGGAGGTTTCTAAACCCGTCACGGAAGAGACGCCGCAAGGCCTAACTCAAGACCAGACGGATACACAATCGAGTCAATCGAGTCCCGAAGATGTGATCAAAAAGACGATACTTGAAAGGATATTCAATAAGGATAACTAAAGGCAAACGACGACGAAAAAAGGACCATCGCATTTTTAGCGATGGTCCTTTTTTGATATTCTCAAACAGTCCATAAAGATGTTAACGAACGACCCTTTGGCTTGCTATCTCCAGTAACAATTTGGCCGACATAAGGAGAGGTCCGATCTCTTCCGCAACTTCCTCCTCTTTAAGGGCTTCGTTAATGTTAGCCAGCAAGAGATCCATGTCCCTTAAGATAGACTGCACTTCAACGGGAGGTCTTTCCGCCGGAATTTCGACCCTCTTTTCGACGGTGGAACGTCCACGATCAAGGGACATCTCATATCCCCTTTGAGGCACAAGGGCTTGACTGCCCAATTTTCTCAACTCATCCGCCAAAGAATTAGATGACCTCTCTTCTCCATGGGTAACTATGAAAGTCGGATTCGTCTTGAAGTTGGACGCCCAGGTAAGGAGGTCGTCCTTGTCGGCATGGGCAGAAAAGCCACCTATCGTATGAAACTTGCACTTCACGGCCACCTCCTCGCCGGCGACCTTGACGAACCTCGCTCCATCTATGATCTTGCGCCCCAGAGTACCGGCCGCCTGATATCCTGCAAATATCACGTGAGCCTTTGGGTTCCACAGATTATGTTTCAAATGATGGACAATCCGACCTCCGTTAGCCATGCCGCTTCCCGCCAAGACAATGGCGAAAGATACGTCGTTGATTTTTTTCGACTCCTCGGGAGAGGTGACCTCCTTCAAACCCATGGGGGCGAAGGGGTCCTGATTTTTGAAGAGTCTGTCCTGTATTTCCGCCGAAAGGAGGGAAGAATATTTCCTATATATCTCCGTAGTCTTGACGCCCATGGGGGAGTCGAAGTAAATGGGCACATTGTCCTTCAATATGCCCATTTCCTGAAGGATGTTGAGTTCGTAGAGTATTCTTTGCACTCTGTCCACAACGAAAGTAGGAATCAAGACCTTGGAGCGGTCCCTCAAACATTCCGCTATGACTGAGGCGAACTCCTCCCTCGTCTCATCCAGGCTTTTGTGATTTCGGTCTCCGTAAGTGGACTCTATTATCACGTAATCGGCGTCCTCAATGACGGCCGGATTCCTGTCCAGGACGGTAACCTGCTGGCCAAGATCGCCTGAAAAGACCAGTTTAATGCTGTCTTTACCGGCCCAAATTTCGATGATGGCACTTCCTAAAATGTGTCCGGCGTCGCGAAAGCGCACCTTGATATCAGACGCCGCCTCGATGACGTCATCGTAGGAGACGGGTACGAACATTTCCAATGCCCTTTCTATCTCCTTTTCCGAAAACAGAGGATATACGGGCGGAAGCCCCTTTCGCCTGTTTTTTCTGCTCTTCCAATCCGCCTCCTCCTTCATCAAACGGGCCGAATCCCTCCACAATATTTCGCACAGCTCGAGGGTCGGAGTAGTTGCGTAAATTTTTCCTCGAAATCCTCTCTTCACGAGAAGGGGAACGCGTCCAGAATGATCCAGATGGGCATGGGTCAACAAAAGAGCATCCACCGTGGAGGCATCGAAGGGGAAGGGCTCGCTGTTTTTCCTGTCCTCGTCCCGCCCCTGAAAGATACCGCAATCGATCAACACCCTTTTCCCGTCGTGTTCGAGTAAATAATTGGACCCCGTTACTTCTCCTGCAGCACCATAAATACCCAGTCGCAATAAAGATCCCTCCCTTCTCAGAGAGATGCCGGGAAGGGGTTCCCGTATTTTTCCAGGGACACGACACCTTCAAAGGATTTCCGTGGCCTGGGTTTGGGATTTTCGGCAGGATATCCTAATGTTACGAGGGTTAAAATCATGGCATCTTGCGGGATCTCCAGATCGCGGCGAACTTCCTCGTAAAGTTCCTCGTTCACAGCCGTAACCTCATTTGCGAAGGCTCCGACTATGCAGCTTCCCACGCCTTCGTGTTTGGCCTGGAGTATCATGAAAGCAATGGCCAGAGACAACTGCTCGTATAGCCTTGCAACCAATATTTCCTCGCCTCTTAAAAGAGGGTTGTATGCAGGATCATTAAGGGATTTCTTGGCCCTTTCCTCGTCAAAGCTCTGTCCCAGGGCTTGAGATAGGGCCTTCATCTGCCTTACCCTCTGCTCTTCTGACCAGGCGCTTCGCTCGCCTAAACAAAGGACGACGCTGTCGGCTGTCTCTAGGAAACGCTGGCCCACCGCCAACCGGCGCAATTTCGACTTCATCGTCTTTTCCCGCACGACGATAAAATGCCAGGGCTGTACATTTGCCCAGCTGGGCGCTCGTCTTGCCGCATCTAGAATTCTCATTAAAACATCATCTGGAATTGGACGGGGATCATACCTTCTTATGCTAGCCCAACTTTCTATCTCGGGAAGCAACCCCTTCATCAATTCATCATCTCCTCTTTCAAGCTATTTCTCATAGAAAGTATAACATATCCTGCATCGACACCCAGTTTCACAGTTTGTATAAGATAAGCTATAAACCGAATTTATCTTTTATTTGTTCATACGTCAGCGGGCCAACATGCACTTCGAGAATCTTCAAATTTTCGTCCAAGAAGTAACTTGTGGGAATGTACCTCACAAGATATGCTTGAGCCGCCAATCCATCTTCATCAAGATAGACAGGAAAGGCGAGCTTATTTTCGAGAACAAAATTTTTAACGTGAAGTATGGACCTTTCCGAGGTAGTCAAATTGACGGCTACGATATTCACATCTTCGCCATGTTCGTCGAAAAATCGCTGAAATTCGGGCAACTCCTTGAGACAGGGAGGGCACCAGGTGGCCCAAAAATTCAATAAAAGGGGTTTGCCTTTGAAATCGGAGAGTTTGACCTGCCTTCCGTCGAAGTCCACCGCTTCGAAATCCGGCGCGGTTTCACCCCTTTCCATGGCCAAAAGGGGTGAAATGTCAAAAGCAAAGATGACCAAGAAAGCTAAAGATATTGTCAATATTAAGGTTTTCTTCGTTTTCACTTAACAACACCTCACCTTTATTCGAAATTTACATAGGAGGGGTCCATAGATATGCGAATCTCGAGAAAAGATCGAAGTACATTAAAAGCCCGACCGCTATAAGAACGGCTCCAGCTACTTTTTTAACGTATTCCAACTTACTTGCGTTAGCTTGTATAAAGCGCTCGAACCACTCCATGAATAGGGCTACAGCTAAAAAAGGCAGCCCCAATCCCATGGAATAGGCAAAAAGAAGGAGCATTCCGTCCCTTACAGTTGAACTGCCGCTTGCCATGACCAGTATCGACGCCAAGATGGGACCGACGCAGGGCGTCCATCCGGCTGAAAAGGCCATCCCCGCAAGAAGAGCCCTTATCCAGGAATGACCTCCCGATCCGGCCTTCAATCGGCGCTCCCGCTCAAGAAATGCTATATCAAACAGTCCAATCATATAAAGCCCAAATATGACTATTATCGTCGCTCCCGCTTTCTTAACGAGAGCTTGGTTTTTGATCAGAAAACTCCCCAATGCCGTGGCAGAAGCTCCGAAGGAAACGAAAACGACAGAAAAGCCTAAAACAAATAACAGGGCGTGAAGAAAGACCCTAAAGCTCTTCTTTGCCTCGGCTTTACCCGATAGCGGGAGAGCGTCGCCGGCCAAATAGGCGATATAAATGGGAATCATCGGCAAAAGACAGGGAGAAAGGAAGGAAAGCAATCCTGCAGCGAAAGCGATCGTTAGCGATATCTCAGACATATCTTAGACCCCCTATACCCGTATATGTATATTATAACATCGAATACCGCGTCTTTTTAAAAAACAGGAGCCGAAAGTTCCCGGCTCCTGTTGAAACGACAGGTACAAAGGCGCCCGCTGTATTCTATTTAGAATGCAAGAAGCAGGCGACAAAGTGGCCGTTACCCACATCCACCAATGGGGGTTCCTCCTTCTTGCACCTTTCCATAGCGTAACGACACCTTGGATTAAACCGGCAACCAGAAGGTGGATTGGCAGGCGAAGGCACGTCGCCCTCCAAAATAATGCGCTGACGTTGGCGCTTCGGATCGGGAACTGGTATGGCAGAAAGTAGGGCATGGGAATAGGGATGCAAGGGGTTGCCAAAGAACTCAAGCTTTGGCGCCTTCTCGACTATTTTACCCAAATACATTACGGCGACTCTATCCGATATATGTCTCACCACGGCTAAGTCGTGGGAAATGAACAGATAGGTCAGCTTCAGCTGCTCCTTTAGTTCATTCAACAAATTTAATATTTGGCTCCTGATGGAGACGTCCAGAGCCGACACCGGCTCATCGCAGACTACGAACTTTGGCTTCAAAGCTAAAGCTCGAGCAATGCTTATCCTCTGGCGTTGCCCGCCGGAAAACTCATGGGGATACCTGAAGCGATGCTCTGGGAGCATTCCGCATTTCGACAACACCTCGGATATGTAATCGTCCAGCTCTCTTTTAGAGCACAGGCCATAATACCTCACGGCCTCGCCCACAATTTCGTTGACGGTCATGCGAGGGTTTAAGCTGCCGTAGGGATCTTGAAAGATTATCTGCATCTTTTGTCTGATGCCGCGCGGGTTATCGCTAAGCATTGTTTCCACGTCTTGTCCCATAAAGAAGGCCTTTCCTTCGGTAGGCTTCAGCAAATGGAGCACGGTCCTCCCCAATGTAGTCTTTCCGCATCCCGATTCGCCGACCAACCCCAGTGTTTCCTGATCGTCAATGAAGAAGGATACGTCATCGACGGCTCGAACATGACCTACCGTTCTCTTGAATACTCCCTTGCGAATGGGAAAATACTGTCTCATGTTTTTGACCTCTAAGAAATGGGAGGCTTGCGTCATCTGGCCCCACCCCCGGAGTCGGAACCGTAGAGGAAACATCTGACCATACGCCCGTCGCCAAGGGAGTAGAGAGGAGGCATTTCCCGCGAGCACCTCGAAAAGGCCCTTTCGCAACGGTTATGAAAACGGCATCCCTCGGGAAATTCAAAGGGGTTGGGCACAAACCCAGGGATTACGTGAAGTTTATCGAGGTCTTTATCAATTCTCGGTATTGAAGCAAGCAACCCCTGTGTATAGGGATGCAAAGGTTCGTAAAAGAGAGAGGCCACGGGCGCTTCTTCAACTATAAGACCGGCATACATGACCACCACTCGCTGGGCCATCTCGGCAACGACGCCCAAATCATGGGTAATGAGCATGATGGCCGCATTGAATTCTCTTTGCAGATCGTTCATGAGGTCTAGTATTTGGGCCTGAATCGTAACGTCCAAAGCAGTAGTGGGTTCGTCCGCTATCAACAATTCAGGCTTGCAGGCCAAGGCCATGGCTATCATGGCCCTTTGGCGCTGTCCTCCCGAAAGCTGATGCGGATATTCGTCAACCCTTTGTTTTGGGTCGGGAATTCCGACGAGCTGAAGCAACTCTACGGCCTTCTCTTTGGCCTCCTTACTGTCCATTCCCTGGTGGAGCATCAAAGGCTCCATAATCTGAAACCCTATAGTCAAAACGGGGTTCAAGCTCGTCATCGGTTCTTGAAATATCATGGAGATCTTGTTGCCCCTTATTTGGCGCATCCTCGCTTCAGAAGCTTTGGTTAAGTCTTCGCCTTTAAAGAGTATGTTCCCTCCCGCTATCCTTCCAATGGGCCTTGGAAGAAGCCTCATTACAGAAAGAGCGGTAACGCTTTTGCCACAGCCGGACTCTCCTACCACGCCCAAGGTCTCGCCCGAATTGATGTGGAAGGTCACTCCTTCTACGGCCTTCACCAGGCCTCTGTCGGTATCGAAATAGGTCTTAAGATCTTTTATCTCCAATAAGCTCAACAACCCCACCTACCTTTTGAGCCTTACGTCGAGGGCATCTCGCAAGCCGTCTCCGAGGAAGTTGAAGGCAAGTACGGTATACATGATCGCCAGCCCGGGGAAAATAGCCCACCACCACTTGCCCATGCTTAGATATTTCTGGCCCTCGGAGATCATCAATCCCCAACTTGGAGTCGGGGGTTGAGCGCCAAAGCCCAGGAAGGCCAATCCCGCTTCTGTCATTATGATGCTGCCCATGCCAAGCGTGGCCTGCACAATTACGGGGGCAAGGGCGTTCGGAAGGATATGTTTAAATATTATCTTCCCTCTGGGCAACCCCAAGGCCTTGGCCGCTTCGACGAACTCCCTGTCGCGCAGTGAAATGAATTGCGCCCTAACCACTCTGGCTATGCCAACCCAGTTAACCAGACCTATCGCAATATAAACGACCCGCAGGCTAGGACTTTGAAATACTGCTATTACAGCCAGCACGAAAAGCAGGAAAGGAAAGGCAAAGACGACGTTGATCAACCAAGATATGAGGTCGTCGACCCATCCTCCCATATATCCTGCTATGGCCCCAAGCGGCACCCCGATGAGAAGAGACACTATGGTCGCAAAGATGCCTATCTGCAGCGAAATTCGGGCCCCGAAGATAATCCTGCTTAATATATCACGACCGTATATGTCGGTCCCCATCCAATGTTTTGCATTGGGGGGAGCCAACCGCACCTCTCTACCCTCCGTCCATATGAGCTGTTCGACGGGATCGTAGGGAGCTATAAGCGGAGCGAATATGGCAATTAAAATAACGGAGGCAGCCATAAAAAGCCCCAGCAACGCCAGCTTGTTCCGCTTAAACCTGAGCCATGCCTCATACCAAAGACCGCTGGATCTGCTCTTCTTAGCCATCTTAGAACCACCTTAATCGTAACGGATTCTGGGGTCTATGAACCCGTAGGAAATGTCGACTATTAAATTGGCTACCAAAAATATCACCGCCATAAATATGACCGTGCCCCGAATCATGGGAAAATCTCTGGCTATCAGGGCCTCAACGGCCAGCCTTCCCACTCCAGGCCAGGCAAAGATGGTCTCGGTCAAAACTGCACCTGAAAGCAGTTCGGCCACCTGAGTACCTATGATTGTAACGACGGGAATTAGCGCGTTTTTCAAGGCATGTCGCATTATTACAATCCTTTCGCGTAATCCCTTTGACCTGGCCGTACGAATGTAGTCCTGCGTCAAGACCTCCAGCATACAGGATCGCGTGAGCCTCGCTATGAGGGCGGCCGGCCTTACTCCCAATGTGATCACAGGAAGTATGAAGTAACGCCAATCCCCTGGAACGTAACCAACCCCCGGTACTAGATGAAGCGTATAGGCAAAGATCAACAAAAGCAAAAGCCCCACCCAAAAGACGGGAGCACTGATACCCGATATCGCTATGAACATGGCCGAATAATCGAATATTGAATATTGTTTTACGGCGGAAACCACTCCAGCCAGTATTCCCAAAAGGGCCGCCAAGACCATGGCCCAAAAGGCGAGCTTTAGAGTAGCTCCGAAGCGGGTCATCAAGGCGTCTACGACCTTTTCATTGTTCCTATAGGACACTCCCAAATCGCCCTTTACCAGGTCCTTCAAAAACCTCGTGTACTGCTTATGAATCGGAAGGTCTAACCCCAGGTCGGCCCTGATGCGGGCCAGCGTTTCGGGATCGCCCCTTTGGCCCATCATCAGCCTGGCAGGATCGCCGGGAACTATCGTCATCAGAATAAATACTATGGTCACAACTCCCCATATGACGGGGACTGCATAAAGCATTTTTCTCACGATGTAGGAAAACATACATTTGCCTCCCATCTTCGATCAAATGTGGGCTAGTTGCGACTAGCCCACATTTGTCAATTAATTTACTTTTCGATCCATACGACCTCAAGGGGAGTAGTGTAGTCTCCAAAGGCGGGAAGATGCATGTTCTTCAGCCAATCCTGAGCCAGCAAGCTCGTCGTGTAGTGAAACAGGAACAACCAAGGAGCATCGTCAACTATCATCTGTTCTGCCTCCTGATAAAGCTTCATTCGCTTATCCCAATCCGTTTCCACGCGCGCCGCAGCCAACATTTCATCCACCTTTGGGTTGCTGTAAAAGGAATAGTTACCCTTGGAACCGTGGTTTTCGGAATGGAGCAATACGTATAGGAAGTTATCCGGATCGGCGTAATCGGCTACCCAACCCATTCTAAACATCTGAGTCTCTCCCCGTTCGCAGAGATCCAGATGCACTCCCCAGTCGAGAACCTTGATGTTTATGTTGATGCCAAGGTTCTTGAGTTGTGCCTGAATTGCTTCCGATATAAGGGTGTGGCGGGGGTCGTTGTTGACGTTCAGGTCGACGGTTATTCCGTCGGGGAAGCCTGCCTCAGCCAATAACTGCTTTGCCTTTTCAGGATTGTACTCATATCCCCTCAAATTGGGATTGTATCCCGGTATGCCGGGAGGAAGGATTCCCTTAGCCGGGTAATAACGCCCGTGTATAACGAGTTCGTTTATGGCTTCCCTGTCTACGGCGTAGTTGAATGCCTGCCTCAGTTTCAAATTGTCCTTAAAGGGAGGTTTGGAGTTGTTAAATCCGTAGTAATAAGTCCCAAGTTCAGGCCTTTCTTGCAGCAGATGGGAGTACTGGGCCTTTATCTCTTCGTAATATTCGTCCGGAGGCGCAGGCAGGACGTCTATGTTTCCCTTCTTGAACTCCTCGTAGGCAATCGTGTTATCAGGTATTATGACGATCTCGATACCGTCCAGGTAGGGTAGTTGCCTGCCGGCTTCGTCCTTTTTCCAGTAATCGGGATTTTTCCTGTAGACCAACCGTTGATCGTGATCCCAGCGCTCCAGAATGAACGCTCCCGTACCTACAGGATGGAAGTTGAACTCCTTGCCCCACTTCTCGGCATCCTCTTTGGGAACCACCACAAAGGAGTTGTAGGCCAGTACGCTGAGGAAGGGAGAAAAGGGGTAGTCCAGTTCGAATTGCAAGGTGTAGTCGTCAACTACCTTGATTCCAACCCATTCATCGGCCTTGCCGTCGACGAAATCCTGATATCCCTTGACCATATCGATGAAATAAGCTCTTGGGGAATTGACCTTAACCAACCTCTCGAAGGAATATTTCCAGTCGTGGGCAGTTACCTCACGTCCGCCGTTTTCGGTGGGCTTGCCGAGGGATTCTTTGTGGAATTTGACACCCTTCCTTAAGTGAAAGGTCCATGTCTTTCCGTCGGGACTTGCTTCCCAGCTTTCGGCCAGCCTGGGAACTATGCTCTTTCCGTCGGGATCGTTATCTACCAGCATATCGAACATTAGGTACACGTTTCTCGAGGAGCTGGTGTCAGTTGCCATCGCCGGATCGAGCTTGGGAGGATCGTTTACCGCACGCCACCTCAACACGCCACCATACTTCGGCTCCTGGGCAACTGCCGCGTTCTGCCCCACAAAAACCAGGGAAAGAAGTATCACGACCATAACGAACCAAACCAACCGTCTCTTCACAACTCTTCGCCACCTTTCGTTTATTTTAATGCTTGTCGCATTAAAGCCTCACGTAATAAGGGTGGTGACAAAACATAAGAAACACGCCTAAAAGGTATAATGCTTTTATGAATTTTGAAAAACCCAAAGTCGAGATATCCGAAAATACCATGAACATCCTGGGATTGTTCGAATAATTTTTTATGTTTGGCATATTTATATTAATTGAGTCTCGGAAGAAAAGTCAAGACATTTAGATAATTATAACAACTGACGGTTTACTAATTCAAATAAACGAATAATATAATATGCAACGATTTATCATAACATCACAAGTTGAGCAACAATTATTAATAGATAAATAAATCTAACAAAAATGATGCTAAACTTATCTAAAATAAATCAACTCCCGGCATTTTCCGTAAGGTCGTCAAAATCGATCTTCTCCTTTTGCAGGTCCCCGTGCCGAGAGACCTTCACTCGCACAAAACCGCCTTCATGGGGGACTTCTTCGATCGTACGTTTCATTTTAACCCTTGAAACCGGCCAATATCTCACTCCTATGGTAGTGGTATGTTCGAAGAGGCCTTCGATAGCTCGATCCAAATTCTCAGCATCGACCAAAAGCCTCAGGATAAAGAGGGGCCTGTTTTTCTTTCCCAATCCCTGCAGAAGATGAACTTCCTTCGATGTCTCCTGCAACTTAGAAATGGCATATCCGATTTCCTCTCCGGTGATATCATCCAGCGATGTTTCGATAAGGATCGTCTCTTCCAGATCTTCCTCCTCGGCCATGGTCGCCCTTAAGACATTTGCCACTTCGAAATCTTTAGATCCTGCACCATATCCTACTTTGGCAGGAACGAAAGAAGGAAGGACTCTGTAAAAGGTGGCAGATACCGCCAAAAGGGAAACGCCCGTCGGAGTAGCCAGCTCTCCTTCGATATCGCTCCCCAAAAGGGGAACCCTTCTTTTCGATGCTATCGCCGTCACGGCAGGTACAGGAACGGGTAATAAGCCGTGGCAAGTTTTAACTTTTCCGCTTCCCGTACAAACGGGAGTAGAGGCAATTCTTTTTTCTCCCAAACTTTCAAGGAGCATAAAAAAACCAAGACAGTCGATGATCGTGTCAAAACTTCCCGCTTCATGAAGGTGGACTTCCTCGACCTCTGCTCCGTGCACTTCGGCCTCTGCCTCAAGAATACATAGTATGGCCTCCTTCGCCCTGTCCTTGGCCCAATTGGAAGCTCCAACAGAATAGGAGGTCCGATCTAAAATTTCCAACATCTCATGCCCGTGCCTACCATGAAAGTGTTCGTCGAGGGATATGTTGATCTTTATCGCCTCTATGCTCCCCCTTTTTGTTATTTCCTTTCTTATCTCTACGCCGGAAAGGCCCTTTACGCCTTCAACGGCATTAAACCGTTCGAGGAGGGCAAAATCGGCCCCAAGGTCAACCAACGCTCCCAAAAGCATATCTCCGCTAACTCCCGAGAAATTAGGTTCGAATATTATCACTTTATACCCCTCCCGCCAAAGAATCCATCTTGCCGCTTCTGTGACCTTCCAAATCCAGTGCAACGACTACAAAGCCAAGTCCCTGCAGAAGGCTTCTCAGTTCGTCCCTGACTGCCCAAGCCTTTCCCATATCTTCACGAGATACCTCAACCACTGCAACTTTCGGACGATAACACCTGACCCTGACCTCCCTGAGGCCCAAGGAAGCCAGCTCTTTTTCCGCCCCTGAGACCTGACCTATCTCCTCCTCAGACAAGGTTGTGTAATAGGGAAAACGCGTTGCAAGACAGGGAGAAGAAGGTTTGTCCCAAAATTTCAAATCAAATTCACGGGCAAGCTTTCTGATATCTTCCTTCCTTAAACCTGCTTCCTTCAGAGGATGAAGCACACCATCCTCTTTTGCAGCTTCAAGGCCGGGCCTGTATTCCATCGTGTCCGATTCCGTCACCCCATCCATTACCACATACCCTTTTAAAACAGACTTTTCAAGCCATTTCATAACCGAAGCGTCTCTGTTTTTTCTGCAGAAATAACACCGCCTCAGATGATTTTGCCTGATCTCGCTTACGCTCAGGTCGTCTGAATATATCACATGGTGTTCAAGCCCGAATGTTTCTGCCACTTTTCTGGCCTCTTCCACTTCGTCGTCGGGAATCAAGGGAGAGGAGAAGGTCACTGCCACGACATTGCTTTCAGCCTTCGAACAGGCATAGGCCAAAAAAGAACTATCCAATCCGCCCGACAACAATATCAAGATGTTGTCGTATTTATTTATGTATTCCAACAACTTTGTCCATTTGGACATCCTATTACCTCTTTTCGCCGTAGAGTGCTTCGCAGTTTATTATACATTTTGGCTTATAATAAGTGTAGAAAGTCTGCCGGTCCAGTCTTTAGGTTGATGCATTTAGCCATTGATTGAAAAAGGTAGGCAAAATTACCCTTATCCCTTTTCGGGGTCATGAATTAATATTTAAAAAAACTATGACATTCTAGAAGGATTTTATTTAAATGTCAAAAAAATTTTTGACAAAAAGAACGCTCAAAACCATAGCATTCCTGTTCTGTCTTTTTCTCTTATCCTTGGTATTGGTCGCCTCGGTGGTTTTAAAAAGGGGAGGCGACTTCGGGTCGGCCTTTGTCGTTGAAGAGATAGAAAAGGCCCTGAAAAATGCCGCAGGTCTTGACCTTCGCTTTGTCTCCTTTTCCGGCAACCCTATCACCGGATACGTAGGTAGCGGCGTCGAGATAATCCTGGACGGCAATGAATTGCTGCTCGCCAAATCTATAGAAATCAAACCATCCGTCAAATCGCTTATCAAAGGGAAACCCGCCGTCAAAAGCATCGAAATAAATTCTATAGATATATCGAAGGATGAAGCTTCGAGATTAGCAACTGTTATCTCTGCAATCAAAGAAACAAATGCATCGCCCCCTCCACCGATAGAAGAGATCGTCTTGAAAGATGTGGAGATCTCAGGAAAAAGAAACTACAGCATAAGCCAAGCCAGGTTTAAGCCTCATGACGATTCGATCGACGTCGACTTTCGCGGTGAGATTAATTCCTTAAAAATCTCCGGTAAATTCAGGGCTTTGAGGGCCGACGAAAAGGTAATTTTAGAAGACTGCCATGTTAAGGTGAATGATACAAACCTAAAACTTGAAGGGACGTTGGCACCTCGCATCAATCTAACCGGTGAAGTCGAGGAGTTGGGCGCCGGAGAGATAGTGGCCCTATTTCCAAAATTCAAAGCGGCACAACCTAGGGGCTTCCTTTCGGGCACTATGGCTATATCTTACGACGATAGCGGTTCCTTCGCCGTTGAAGGACGTTTTTACGTGCCTTCCGGCGAAATTGTCGATATACCCTTAAACAGCGCTTCATTCACCATGATCTACAAAGAAGGCAAACTTAACTTTGAGCTGCTCGAAAATAGGTCTTTCGAGACGGAAGTTACGGGAAACATAGAAGTCGCCTTTAACCCTTTGATTTTGAAGTTAGACTTATTCTCAGATAAAGCTTCAACAGAAATGTGGCAGGGTCGTTTTCCCTGGCTTTCATCCTTTGGCGGAACGGCAGACGATGTCCGCCTGCATCTGGAGGGACATCCGAAGAAGCTCTCGGGAAGGATTCATTTCACGTCCGACGAATTTACCGCCACTTGGTTAACCTTAAAGGATGCTGAAATTGCCGCAGATATATCCGGTAAGGAGGTTTCCTTCAAAGGCAGGGGATATTGGCAGGGAATCCCCATCGCTGTGGAGGGATCGGCTCTGCATAACGGCTCCTTGATGCTCGATGCCTTGGTCTCTACCGAAGGGTTAGAAATCGGTAAGTTGGGCCGACTTTTCAATTCCCTTTCGGACGTGAACCTCGAGGGCCAATGCGACATTACCGTCAAAGTACAGGGTAAACCTGACGAATTGGCCTTAGAAGGGGTCGCGAAATCTAATCAACTCAAAGCAGGCTTCGCCGATTTGAGAGATCTAAAGATGGAATTCACCCTTAAAAAGGACGGATTAAAGATCTCGTCTTTACAGGCAAAACTTTACGATGGCAAAGTGACAGGGCAGGGGACTGTCTCAGATCTCTTTTCGCCGAGCCCTAACATTGACCTATCGGGAATTGCAAGAGATATCGAGTTAGGCGGAATATTCGACTCCATCAATCCAAAGATAAAGGGAAAAACCGAAGTGAAATGGAGCATTTCAAAGGAAAAGGAGGGGGCCATTTTTTCGGTAGAGGCCGACGCACCTGCTTTAGTCTTTGGCGATTTGTTGAAGCTACAAGACCTGCACGCCGAGGCAACTTCCTTTGAAGGCGGCTTAAACTTAAAGGGGCGGGCCCTGTGCAATGGCGGAAAGGTGGAGTTTCTGGGAAAAATAAAAGATGAAAGGGGCGAGCTTTTTACGGACATCTCAGGGACGATTTCCGATTTGCGCCTCGAGCCGAAAACATGGCCTATTCATGGTATGTTAAGAGGAAATTTCAAAGCGGAAGAACGCAGCGGAGATCTAAATTTCTATGCAGAGATGTACGGCCAGGATATAACGGTAAAAGACATCCCACTAAGGGACCTAAAATTGGCCGTGGGCGGAAAGAATTCTTCGATGGAAGTGCAGTCCCTCTCCTTCGGTCTCTGCAATGGCATTGTCTCCTTGGGCGGAATAATTGAGGGGAATAGCTTGCATTTAACGGGAGATTTCAATGCCGTCGATCTCTCGGGACTTCCCTTTCCTTCTCTTTGGTTTGTTCGGGGTATAACGGGCGGGAAATTGGTCATAGAAGGTGAGTTGACCTCTCCTCAGATTGAGATAGATGGGGTGATCAAAGAGGCAGCAATAAACGGCTTAACTTTTGAAACCGTAAAATTCAAGGCTAAAAGCGATACGGTCAATCTTGCATTAGACGTCACGGAGGCCAGCGGTGAAAATTGGACAATAAAGGGGAAAGCTAAGGGCAACATCAAGCCCGATCCGTCCTTCGAATTCGACGTCGGCGGAGACAACGTCCCCATAGATATGTTTTCCCAACTGCTTTCGCCAAATCTAAAAGGAAAGCTTAAAGGCAGGGCCAAGATGAGTTTTGCCGGCGAATACGACGGAGCCTTAACCTATCGGGGCCATATCCGATCAGAGGAGCTTTCTCTTTTCGACGTAAAGTTCCAAGACGTGGAAATTCCCCTTGTTTTTAGCTCCGATTCCCTTCGGATCGATGGCTTGAAGGCCTCGCTATTTGGAGGAACCTTGAATATGAACTATTTCGCTCAAATTGGAAAGCTCCTAACGTGGCAAAGCGATATAGATATAAAAAACGCTCCACTGAACGTATTTTTGCAAAATTTTCTGGCGGAATCAGTTTCATCGGATGGCGCCTTAAACCTTTCACTCAATTTGAAGGGCGAAGGTACGCGATTGGTGAACCTGTCGGGCTACGGCAAATTAGATGTGACAGACGGTAAAATCGTAGGATTTGCT
Source organism: Acetomicrobium thermoterrenum DSM 13490 (assembly GCF_900107215.1). Lineage (NCBI taxonomy): Bacteria > Thermotogati > Synergistota > Synergistia > Synergistales > Acetomicrobiaceae > Acetomicrobium > Acetomicrobium thermoterrenum. The sequence continues at coordinate 52,684 of NZ_FNPD01000006.1, forward strand.
GGAAAAAACGACGGGCTGAAAAGTATTGGACTTGATAGCCTGAATTTTCAGAAGGCCTCACTGGACTTTTATATCAACGGTCCGTCACTTTACATTTTGCCGGGAAGCATGATAACCTCTCAACCCAACGATTCCCTGTACCGATATATCTCCATTGACGGTATTCTAACTTTAGACGGGATGATCGATCTGTTCTGCTCGGGAAATATAAATGTCAAAGCTTTAAATGCCCTGACCAGGGCCTTAAAGGAAGTAGCGATACTTGAAAATCCGACGGAACAAGAACTTGCCCAAAATTTACTAAAGGGCTTCATCGGCGGATTTTCCCTCAACGACTTTAAAGACGTTTCTCTGTACATAAAAGGCAACTGGCCATCTCTGACGATCTCAAATCTAAGGGTAAACGAACCTCTCATGGCCAAAGGCCCATCATATTACCAATTCGATGATGACGAAGATGAGTGGAGATTCAACCTCCATTTTAACTTCCAGACGGGCAGCGGCAAACCTTCTGAGGGGGATTTCGGGGAGCAGTTCGTTTCACAGATCCTGGAAGGACTTTTAAACGGCATTTTCAACCCCACCTCAGAGAATAACAGTAAAAAAGGCACCTTCTCCAGCGCGGACGAAATCAAGGGAAATCATTAAGATCCCGCTTTACGTCGAGATTAGCCTCAATTTTCGGACAGGACTCTCATCAAAACTTCGTGATCGATGTTGCCTCCCGATATGACCACTCCGACATTACGCCCCACAGCCGATATCCGTCCCGATAATAACGCAGCAACACCGATAGCCCCCGCTCCCTCAACTACCTGATGGTGTTTTTTATGAAGGAAAGAGATTGCCCCGGCAATGTCCTTTTCTTCTACGGCAATGAAATCATCAACGCGAACCCTGGCAAGATCGAGCAAAGACTGCGGTATTCCGCCCGTCAGGCCATCGGCCAATGTGTCTGAATAGGATACATCTACGACCCTTCCCGACTGCCAAGATGCAACCCAGGGCATGGATGCCACCGATTGAACTCCGACGATCCTTATACGGGGAGAAAGGGCCTTAGCAGCGGTAGCGATGCCGGTTATTAAACCGCCGCCCCCTGCCGGCACAACGATCATATCGAGCTCAGGTTCGTCCAACAACATCTCAAGCCCCACGGTACCGGCGCCACTTACGATGTAATGATCCTCATAGGAAGAGACATAGGTCAAACCTTCGGTTCTCGACAGCTCCTTTGCAGCCGCCTCCGCTTCGTCGTACAGGCCTTCGGTCACCCTAAGCTCTACTGTATCGCCGCCCAACCTTTTAATAGCCTTTCGTTTGGTTATAGGACATACCGACGGTACAAAGACTACCGCCCTGACGCCAAGCATTTTGGCAGCCATGGCCACCCCTTGAGCGTGATTGCCGCTTGAAGCGGTCACGACTCCCCGCTTTCTCTCGCCCTCGGACATGTGAAACATTTTATTAAGAGATCCTCTGATCTTAAAGGATCCGCAAGGTTGCATGTTCTCCCACTTGAGAAAAACTCTTCCTCCCGCTATCTCGCTCAAATCGGCCGATTCTTCCGTTGGAGTGCGCCTCGCCTTGCCTTCTAAAAATTTTGCCGCCCTCAATACGTCCCTCATTTCAGGCCATATCATAATTTTTTTACGATTCTCCTTTGTGTGCTTTAATTTTATAAAGGTTTTTACAACACTTCATGGTAATATTATAATATTAATAATTCCATGTCAAAGCAGCAGGATACCGTCTGCTCCTGTCCTCTTTGAGGCAGAAATGGCCTTTTGGGTGCGCCGTTTTAAAAATTGATATTTTGTAGAGGTGACTTCAGCCCAATGAAGCTAATAAGCACGGAAAAGCTGAAACCGGGGATGATAGTAGCGCGTCCTATTATATCGGATGTAGGTATCCTCTTGCTTAATAGTGATGTAACACTCAATGATAGCCTGATAGAGCTCATAAAAAGAAGGGGCATTCCCTTTCTTTACGTCAAGGACGATAGGATAGATACAGACCTTAAACCCCTCATAGCGCCTGAGGATACGGCAAAGGCAGTATACGTCATCAAAAAAGCTTTTGACCAAGCCCTTCAAAGCAGCCTCAGGCGTTCCTCACAGATGAACCTGGAACTTCTGAATGATATAGTTTCAGGCATCGTGGAAATCATTTCAAGACAAAATGACCTGATCGTTCACCTAATTGACATTAAAAACGCCGATTCCTACACCTTCCAACATAGCCTCCAAGTTATGACCATCTCTCTCATGATCGGCAAGAGCCTGGACATGACCAAAAACCAGCTTCATAATCTGGGCATGGGCGCGGTCCTGCACGACATAGGGAAGGTCGGAATTCCTAAGTCAATCTTGAACAAAGAAGGGCCTTTGACGGAGGAAGAGAGAAATATAGTAAGACAACACCCCAAAACAGGTTTTGAATTGCTGCAGGATTGCCCGTTAGTTTGGCCCACGGCCAGGGCCGTCGTCCTGCAGCACCATGAAAAATGGGACGGCTCGGGTTACCCCCGAGGCCTTGCAGGAGAGGACATCCACATCTATTCTCGCATAGTAGCCCCAGTGAACGTTTACGATGCTTTGATATCGAAAAGGCCCTATCGAGAATCCATGCTCCCTCATCAAGCCTATTATTACATAAAGGGAAAAGCCGGCTTGTTGTTCGACCCCCTCGTGGTAGAAAAATTCCTAGATATAGTAGCCCCCTATCCGATTGGCACTTGGGTCAAACTAAACTCCGGCGAGATTGGATTGGTCACGTCGATAGAGCCAGGGAAAGTAGCCTATCCCGTGGTCAAGATCTTTTACGATAATAATTTAAAGCCTATGAAAAACCCAACCACAATATCCTTGTCCGAAAACTCAATATTATCTATAGATGAAGTTGTAGAGGAACCATCAGAATAACATACGAAGGGGGATCGCTGAATGTTTTTGCTTTGCATTGCCAACACCGAATTGAGCAAAATACCTAGCCTTTCTGCCGCAGGAGAAAACGTCGAAGCCATAAAGTACACAGTGCCTTCCGATGCAGAACTCGTCTATTGGGGAAAATGCCTCACAAGCTCTTTCCTGCCGGTCGACCCTGAAGGACATCCCACACCTGCAATACTTACAAGGGCAGCTTACGAAGAGGCCCAATTTCCCGTTATGGTCGTAAGGACAGGAAGCTTCATCCCTCCCGCCTGTCCCTATGTAGAGATATCGTCGACGCCCGGCGCAAATCCCCTAGAAAGACCTGCCGTAATTGAAGCGAAGAGAATATATTCCTGGGCAAAAACCTTGGGACATAACATATCGGCAATTGAGCCCCTTGTGGTCATAGGAGAATCCATACCTGGAGGGACCACCTCCGCATTTCTCGTTCTTAAGGCCCTGGGCTACGACGGCATGGTCTCCTCGGCAAGCCCCAAAAACCCGACGAACCTGAAAGTAGAGATTTGGAAAAAATGTTGTGAGGTCTACGGCATAAGCGAAGGTTCGCTTCGACATAAAGGGCTAGATGCCCTCTCTCTTTTGGGAGATCCTATGCAGGCAGCGGTAGCAGGGATTGCCATGGGATCCTTTAACAGGTCTCGCGTTGTCCTTGCAGGCGGAACTCAAATGCTTGCCGTAGCAGCCATCTTGAGGCATGAAGGGTACAATGGGGAAATCGAGATAGCCACAACGAAATACGTGGCCACGGACAAGACGGCAAACTTCGCCGATTTGGCTGAAAGCCTGGGAATCAAAATTCATGTCGTTCCCGTCGACCTATCCCGCTCAGCCTTCAAAGGGCTTTCGGATTACGAAAGAGGTTACGTAAAGGAGGGCGTTGGCGCCGGAGGCGCCCTGTGGTATGCAACTTATCTGGGCCTTTCCCTTGATAGGTTGACCGACAAAATAGAGAAACTATACGACAACTTAATCAAGGGTGCTCTTCAATGAGACTGATATTTATCCTAGGAGGGGCGAGAAGCGGAAAGAGCAGCTTCGCTAAAGCTATATTGGAGAAATATGAAGGGCCCGTCACCTTTCTGGCCACCGCAAAACCGGGTGACGAAGAAATGAGGAGGCGCATCTTTTTTCACAAAAGAGAAAGGCCTGCCTCATGGAGCACCTGGGAGGGCAATCCCAAGGATCTCATAGATTTCGCCGACGCGATCAAAGGGGCCGCTTTGATGGATTGTCTCACCACGTGGCTGTCGGAACTCATATTCGACAATTACGATATCGAAAACCTCTCCGAAGGGGAGTGGAAAAGGGCCGAAGGAGAGCTTCTCTCCAATGTAGAGGATTTATGTGGAGTCAGAGGACCGGAAGTATTCGTCATAGTTAGCAACGAGTTAGGTTGCGGAATTACACCCCTCTCGTTAATGGGACGAAGATTTCGGGACCTCCACGGCAGAGCCAATCAAATTGTCGCCTCGCGAGCGGAAAGGGTCGCCATGATCATGGCCGGATTGCCCCTGTGGCTTAAAGGCAAACCACTCTTTTGACTTCAGTGATTTGACAAAAGACGAGCGATGCTGGCCGCAAAAAAATTTTGCATATAAAATATCTTTTCAAGATAATGTAGAGGTAATTCACAAATTCCAAAAGGGGGGCTGGCCTTGCGCATATTGGAGTTGATAGCGGCTTCATTTGCTTTTTTCAGCAGAATTCCCGTGCCTAAAATCCTTTTGCCCGAAAAAGAACCACCCTATGCCATGATTCTCGTCGTATCTCCTCTAATGGGGGGATTCTTAGGCGCTATATGGGGAGGGATAGGGGCATTCCTCAGCTTGAGGTTTGCTGCGCTCGGTGCCGCCTGGGCCTCGGCAGTAGTATACGTCCTTTTGGGCTGGGGATTGCACCTGGACGGTCTGAGCGACATTGCCGACGGTTGGGCAAGCGGTAAAAGCGGTGAGGAAATGAGAGAGATCGTGAAGGACAGCCGCTGCGGTCCCTATGGCGTTATGGCCCTGGTCTTGACCTTTGGCCTCTGGACTTCCCTCCTGTTCGCCCTCCCTTCATGGCGATGGATAACGATAGGAATGATAGTGAGCGCATCGGGCAAATGGGCGATGTGTTGCGCTGCCTGTATCGGCAATTGTCCTTGGAAGAACAGTATGGCCTTTTCTTTCGTTCAAAATTTTTCCCTCAAAGAAACCGCTTACGCTTTTGTCTGTTTTGTGTTAATCTTCTTCTTCGGACCTTGGATGTGGGTCTTGTCCTTTTTAGCGACGACGGTCGTAGGCGTCCTTATGTCCCTTTGGGCACAATACAGATTGGGGGGGATAAGCGGCGACGTCCTTGGGGCAACGGAGGTTTTGGGCGAAGTCCTTGCCCTTGCTGCTATAGCTTTATTTACGTCCTAAACTACCAAGGGCAGGACAGATCCGCAATTTTTAGCACACTGATAAGGAAAGAAGAAGTGGTAAGAATGAAAAATCCGGTAAGAAAAAAAATAAAACTGATCGCGATAGATCTGGACGGATCTTTATTGACTTCACAAAACAACATTACCGAAAGGACGGCTCTGGTCATTAAAGAACTGATCTCCCGCGGGGTTATTTTTGTAATAGCAACGGGGAGGATGTTTCCCTCTGCAAGAAAATATGCCCTTCAATTCGGACCCAATACTCAGGTAATATCTTATAACGGCGCCTTGATAAAAAGCGCTGCTGGCGAGCTGTTGTTGCATAAGCCGATACCGCTGAATTTGGCCAAGGACGTGATGTCCTTTTTAAGGGAGAGGAAATGGCACGTAAACAGCTACATTGACGATGTGCTCTACGTCAAGGAATTGAACCAAAAGGCCTTGATATATGCCAGAAACTCGGGTGTAACGCCCCAAGTCGCGGGCGATGAGATATACAACCCAAAAAAAGAGCCGACCAAGCTGCTCGTCGTTGCCAACGACCCAAACCAGACGGAGCAAATCAGAGACGAGATAAAACTGAATTTCAACGACCGCCTCTTCGTGGCCATTTCATCACCACTTTATATCGATCTTGGGAATCCGGAGACGAGCAAGGGAAGGGCTATAAAATTTCTGGCCGATCGCCTTGGCATAGAAAGAGACGAAATATGCGTCATAGGCGATTCCGAAAACGACGTAGAGATGTTCGAAGCGGCAGGAGTGTCGATCGCCATGGGAAACGCCAGAGAGGACGTGAAATCCAAGGCCTCCTTCGTAACTGCCTCCAACGACGAAGATGGCGTAGCCGTAGCCATTGAAGAGATCGTCATTCCCCGCTATCTTTAACTAATTCCGACAGAGCATTCAAAAAAAACTCTATATCTTCCTCTTCGTTGAAGGGGCCGGGCGAGACCCTCAAGGCGCCTTCCGGGAAGGTGCCGAGCGTCCTGTGGGCCAGCGGAGCACAGTGCAGCCCCGGACGGGTCTCAATTTTCCACCTGTCGTTAAGCTTAAACGCCAGCTCGGCGTTATCCCAACCCTTCACGTTAAAGGCGAATACGGGAAGCCTGCCTGCCATAGTCTTCGGCCCATAAAGGATGGCTTCGGGCATGCCCAGCAGCCCATCTAAAAGTTTCTCGCCGAGGCGGTTGGATTTTTCTGCGATATTTTTTATCCCACGAGCTTCTATCCAATCGATAGCAGCGCTTAACCCAGCTATTCCGGGCAAATTAAGGGTGCCGGACTCGAATTTATCGGGTAGTTTATCCGGTTGAACCTCTTCGTGAGAGAAACTTCCCGTCCCCCCCTCTATAACTGGAGAAACCGCTTCGGCAAAGTCGGGCCTCCACACAATCCCTCCCGTGCCCTGGGGGCCCAGCAGCCCTTTATGCCCCGTAAAACATAAAGCAGCTATGCCCCTTTTGGACACCGATATAGGCAGATGACCGGCGGTTTGGGCGGCATCTATAACCACAGGAAGGCCGTAATCAATACATGTCCCGCATAAGGCCTCGATATCCTGAATCGCTCCGCAGACGTTGCTTGCGTGATTTAAGACGATCAAATTTGGTCTGTGTTTTTTTATCTCCTCTTCAAAAAACGAGGGAGATAGGAAACCATTTCGGTCGCACCTCATTACGATGACCTTTACGCCCCTTCTCTCCAAGCTTCTGAGGGGCCTTATCACGGCATTGTGCTCCATGGAGGAGGTTAAGACGGTCATGCCGGGCCTCAAAAATCCCTTTATGACGACGTTTAGAGCTTCCGTAACGTTGGAAGTAAAGGTTACATACCTGGGATCCCGATCCGAATGGCCGTCAAAAAGGGCCGCAATTTTGGCACGCGCATCGGCGACCAAACCGAGGGTCCTCACGTCTCTGTCGGAAGCGCTTCCCCTGCCAAGATTGGCGCCGGCATTCAGAATGAAATTCGACATCTCCTCCGCCACCGCCCTTGGTTTCGGCCAACTGGTCGCAGCGTTGTTAAGATATAAGGACACTAACCTCACTCCTCCTGCAGTAAAAACTAAATATTCTCCAAAACCTTTTTAACTATGAATTCCCCTGCCCTTGGCCTGGCCAAGCCGCCCGCAATATCCGTAAGCCTTTTTCTCTCCGCATCGTTTCTGAGGACGGACAATACAGTATGGGCTGTCCTCCGGGGTTCAAATATGGCTTTTGCAGCACCGCGATCGAGCAGATAATCGGAGTTTCTTTGTTCCTGCCCCGGGATGACTCCACAAAGAAAGAACGGGCGTTTCATGCACAGCACCTCGGAGGTCGATAAACCGCCCGGCTTCATCACGATAGCGTCAGAGGCAGCATATATGTTCACCATATCCTTGACAAAACCGAATACCTTCACCTTGAAGTTGTCGTAGAACCTCTCCTCCATTGCCTCTCTTAGGTCGTCATTGTTACCACAGAGGGTCAAGACTGTGGCTCCATCTATCCGAGACAGAGATTCGACAACATCTTCCAGAGGGCCGACTCCTATACCGCCCCCCATAACTAAAAATACCTCGGACTCCTGCGACAGGCCCAACTTGGCACGAGCGGTAGACTTTGTTGGAGGGTCTGCAAAACAGCGCCTCACAGGAATTCCAGAAACGTGAACTTTGTTCATGTCGATACCGTCTGCTTCGTATTGTAACCTCGCCTCTTCCGAAGCTATAAACCACTCGTCGTAAACATCCTTATCGCGGTGAAAGATATGACTCAAAAAGTCCGTATTCACCGAAATAATGGGAATTCTCCCCCTGAATTCCTGAGCAACGGCGGAGGCGGCAAAAAAATGGGTGAATATTATCACATCTGGGGAAAAATCGTATAAAATTTTGAGCAATTTTCTCGCGTTTAACTTTACGGTCAGTTCGTGAAGTCCAATCAGTAGCCCTATAGATCCTTCGGGCGAATCGGTGGATTCGTAAAAATATCCCCAAATCTGCGGCGCCTTACGAACCATCTCCAGATAGGAGCGAGCATATATTCCTCGAATTAGCGGGTTTACGTAAGCTAGAGCATCGAGGCATATCGTCTCTACACCGAACATCGAAAACCACTCACACAATGCATTTGCTGCCGTCTTATGCCCCGTCCCAATGGACGAATGTATTATAGCTGCCCTTCTTTTCTCATTTGTCATAATCACTTTCGCTCCTCGCTTTGCTTCAGCTTATTTTTAAGCATATCTCCCAGAGTCATGGAAATGGGCGTCTCCTGCTCTGAAATCAATTTGATCGCCGAGATAATGGAATCGCAAATCTGCTCAAGGGAATAATGGGAAGGGAAGTAGAGGGCAGCTGCATCGCCGTGACCACCTCCATGGATCTTTTTGCCATCGCGCAACATCCCCGTTATCTTTCCCGCCAATCCCGTCCTGCTCCTAAGGGAAACGGCCCACTCGCCCGTGACCTTTTTATTCGCAACGGCGACCATTTTTGGGGGATCCTCGCTCCTATCCAAAATTAGGCCGCAAAAATCGGAGACATCCCCAAACTGCAACAGTTCGGGACCTACGGCCACAAGATCGTCTCCAAAACGTTTTACCCTTTCTAGAGCCGTTGCGAACCGCTCTTCCTGATCCCTGACGAAAGTCACGGTCGCCTCGTACTCTCCTTCTGAGAGGGATGAGGAAGGATTGGCTATAAGCCTGCCTAAAACGCTCCAGGGTCCGCACATCGTGATCAACGCCTGCCAAAGCCTGCTTTCGGGAATCTGTCCCAGCCAAAGATCCCTGTCGTTTGCTACTTCAACTATGTCAGAAAGCGGCAAGAGGCGTTCCTCTACGTTTTTTGGAAGTTCAAGTGACATGAGCCAATTATAGTAAACCTTGGCAGCACAACACGATGTATCTATCTTCAGCCAGGGCCTGTTGCCCCAGCGTTCCAGAGTGGTCTTGTGGTGATCAAAACATATTGGCGAACCTCCGTCGAAAAAGTTGTCTATTAAATCGATCGTCTCCCTCCTCTGGCAGAATAAATCCAAAACGACAAGGCTTCTTCCCGACTTCACCGAATCGAAGATAACGTTGTCCACATCCCCATATCCTATTAAATAAATCTGCAGGGGGGAGTTATCCGGATAGAGGGCATGCCAGGCCACGGCAGCGGCCACTACGCCGTCGAGGTCTGTATGGCTTATTATATTAATCAAAGGCCTCATCAAAATAAACTGCACCTCCAATATTTGAAAGGGGTGATTTGCATGTGTCTTAAAAAACTCATATCACGCAGTATAGAGCTTAATATAAAACGTCCCGACCGTCACGAAAATATGATCAAAAGAAGAAGAGACTTCCCTTTGATAATTATAGGTGATCTCCACGGAGAGCGCGATTCCCTGAAAGAAATCTTAGAGATAACAAGCGACGAAAGAGATTCCCTTTTTCTATTTCTAGGGGATTACGTGGACAGGGGTCCAGATTGTATGGGCTTACTTGAAGACATCATCAACTTTCAAATAAACAACGGAGAAAGAGTGATATTGCTTCGAGGCAACCACGAAGATTGGGATATGAATATACGCTATTCCTTCGCCAGCGAATTAATAGCCAAAGGCTACGAAGGGGTAATCGAAGATATTCTCTCCTGGTACGAGTCTCTGCCCTTAATTGCCCTTTTCGATGACGTTGTCGCTTTACACGGTGGCGTCCCAAAACCGATTCCCTCAAATATAGACGACCTTTCCGGAATAAGGGCCACCGATCCTTTGGGGATGCAAATTTTGTGGAACGACCCTCTGGACGAAGGCTATTGGCCCCGCGGAGGAGGGACAAAACCCTTTACCGCCGAAGATTTGGAAGCTTTTTTGAAGCTAACAGGCGCGAAACTCCTGATAAGGGGACACCAATACGTACCTAACAGAGGGTATAAGTTTAATTTCGACAACAGATGTATGACCATCTTTTCCGCAAGCTACGGGTACGGTTGGCCCAGATGCTTTGTTTATCTTCCTCCTTGCGATTTCAACGTAGGCGATGTGGAAAAATACATCATCCGGATATAAGGATTCCCATATTTATTCACTATGGTGTGATCAATTAGCCAGTAAAGTTTCGATAACTTCGCAAAAAAACTTATACACAGTCGGTGAATAACCTGTGGATAACTACATAATCGCGCTCACTCACTATAAATTATATATTTCACTAAATTGGTTTTAATAATCGAAATCCCGTGGTTAACGCACAATTAAGAAAAAAGTTATCCACATATTTGGTCAATAACTTGTGTATATGTGGATAACTTTTGTGGAAAATATGTGGTAATATTTAGAATAACCTGTGGATAACCAAGGGGGGCCTTTTTGTGGACGACAAGTTAAACGATACGTGGAAAGACATTCTTTCGATAGCTCGTGAAAAACTCCCTCAGGGGGCTACTGAAATATGGCTTAAGACCTGTTTACCCATTTCCCTTGACAGAGGAAAACTAGTCCTCGATGTTCCTAACGTTTTCGTAAAGGAACAAATTCAATCTCGCTTCTTGAGCGGGCTTAAAGATCTCGTGGCCGACAGGGGTATTGCCAGGGAAGTTGAGCTGGTAGTGGGAACGGAGGTGCGCGATGGAGAACAAAAGAGAGCTGAAAATGCCTTAAAACAACCACCACCTCCGAATCCCGACGGACTCAACCCTAACTATTATTTCGATACCTTCGTAGTAGGGAAATCCAACAGATTAGCCCATGCCGCAAGCCTTGCCGTGGCCGAATCTCCTGGAGTAGCCTACAATCCCTTATTCATCTGGGGAGGCGTGGGTCTTGGGAAAACTCACCTGATGCATGCCATAGGTCATTACGTATTGGAACACCTGCCGGGCGCACGTGTAGTTTATGCCAGTTCCGAAAAATTCACTAATGAACTGATATCGGCTATACAAAACAACAAGACACAGGAATTCAAGGCCAAGTTTCGGAATGTGGATATCCTCTTGATAGACGATATACAGTTTTTGGCCAACAAAGAGAGCACCCAGGAGGAGTTTTTTCACACCTTCAACAGCTTGCACAACGCAAAAAGACAGATCGTTTTAAGTTCTGACAGGCCTCCCAAGGAAATTCAGAGTATAGAACAGAGGCTGGTCTCCCGATTTGAATGGGGACTTGTAACGGACATACAACCTCCCGATCTGGAAACTAGAATAGCGATACTTCAAAAGAAGGCGGAATTTAGAGGATATGACATCCCCGAGGACGTCGTCTATTTTCTGGCTCAAAACATCCCCAGCAACATAAGGGAGCTAGAAGGAGCTTTGAACCGAATAATAGCGTGCTCTCAACTTAACATGGAACCGATAACGGTGGAAAATGCCACGGAGTGGCTGAAGGACATAATAAAAATACAACAACAGGGGCCTATATCGGTCGATCTCATTCAGGATGCCGTCGCTTCCTACTTTGGCTTCGACGTTGAGGACCTGAAAAGCTCAAAAAGAACTGCCGATATTGCCTTGGCAAGACAGGTAGCCATGTATTTATCCAGAGAATTGACTGAGTCCAGCTTACAACAGATTGGTATAGCCTTCAACAAGAAGGATCATACGACCGTCCTTCATGCCTGTAGGAAGATTGAGGAGATGATGAAGGAAGATTTGAAGATGAAAAAGATTGTGGATAACTTATTGAGTAATTTGCGGTCTAATAGTGGATAAGTTGTCATAAATCCACATATATAATTTTTATTCCAGCTGATATGCGTATATTGTGGATAGATTCCGAGCTTCTTCGCACGTCTATCCACTGTGGAAAACTCAAGCAGATCGGCCTTGTTCCACGTTATCCACAATATCCACCGCACCTATTACTGTCACTACTATTTTTTATATTATTAAAATAAAAGTAATAAATAGGAGGGCCATTGCAAAATGAGGATAAAAATTGATGACCAAAAATTAATAAGAAGCTGGCAAATCACAGAAAGGACCTCCAGAGGACCAAAGACATCGGCTATCCTGTCAGGCATATATGTAAAGGCATATAACAACGACGTTATCTTGATGGCAACGGACCTCAAGACATCCATAAAATGTTTAATACACGATGTCACAATTGAGGAAGAAGGAGAATCCATATTTCCAACAAAGGGAGTAGGGGAGATATTAAAAAAGCTATCCCACGGATTTACTATAGAGGCCACTAACACAAAAGTAACGATTAGACACGAGAAAAACCAATTTAACTTCACAACCTATCCTACGGAGGAATTCCCAAAGCTACCCTCTTCGGAATCGGCGAAGCTGGTCTGCCGCATAAAATCAAAGGATCTATCCAGATCGATAAGGGAAGGTTCTTTTACGGGTTCAACTAATGAAGAATTTCCTCAATACCTATCAAGTGCATTAATTGAATTTAAAAGGAACTCCCTCAAGCTAATTGCCACCGATGGCAAAAGACTCTCCCTTTCGGAAGCGGATCTGATGGAAGGATCGACCGAGGAAGATAGTATCCTAATACCCATCAGAGGGATAAATGAGCTTGAGAGGATACTTTCGACACTGGATGAAGAAAGTCTTATAGAGATATTATACGATGACTCCCAATGTTATTTCAGAGGCGATGATATAGAGCTTTCCATTAGAAGGGTCGAATCTCTTTTTCCCCCTTACGATAGAATTATATCCTCCGACAGGACTACGTGGATGACGATCGATCGTCAGGCGTTGATTGATGCACTTGAGAAAGTAGAGGTAATAGTGAGAGATTTCAATAAAGTTATAATAATGGATTTAAAGCCTGCCGGAAATTTGTCAATATCTGCCTTTGCCAAAAACGTTGGAGAGGGCTTCGTCGAAATGGCTGCCGAGGTGGATGGAGAACCTCTGAAAGTGGGTTTTAACGTCGCCTATTTATTGCAGGGATTAAAGGCCATAGGGGATTCATCGGTAAGGATGAGTTTTAATGGCCCTCACGGGCAAATGAGGTTGCAAAAAATAAGCAGCGATAATTTCCTTTACATTCTAATGCCTGTAGTGTTGCCCGAAGAGCTGTTAGACGGGGAAGAAGAGGCAGATGTGGTTTAGCCAGACCTATTGGCTGAATTATAAAAATTTAAAACCAGTGCGAATATCCTGGCATAAAGGCTTAAATGTCGTCGTAGGACCTAATGCATCGGGAAAGACTAACACGCTTGAGGCTTTGTCCATGCTTTGCGGTTGGGGTCAGGTTCAGCGGGGAAAGCTAAGGGATCTCGTAAATTGGGATAGCCCCGGCCAGGCAAAGCTTTATTCGCAATTTGACGGAGAAGAGAACATATCCGTAGTGGTTTCGATACAGGACAAACGAACAATATCGGTTGCAGGAAAACAATGCAGCGCTTCAACGTTAAGGCTTCATGTTCCCTGTCTATCCTTTTGGAGTGACGACGTTCGGTTGATAGAAGGATCTCCTGCGATCAGAAGGAATTTCTTAAATCACCTCTGTGCTACTATAGTTCCGCTGTATGCCAGGAGATTATATGACTACAGAAAGCTCCTGCGCCATAAAAATTATATTCTACGGGCGGGCAGATACGACGATGCCGTGATTAAAGCTATGGCACCCGTAGCTGCGTGGCTTTGGTCTTACAGGAGAAGCATTGTAGACCTGTTAAAGGTGGGACTTAAGGAGGTATCGTCCCATTTGGTCGAGTTCGACTTTGAAGTCGACATCGAAGAGGGAAACAAGGATTATTATGAAGATCCCTTAGAGGCTTTTTATGAATCCCTTGCCTTCTTTAAAAAAGAAGAAATTGCCCGAAAAGTTTCCTTGGTGGGACCCCATAGAGACGATTTGAGAATAACGGTAAAGGGAAGGCCTGCATTTCAGGCCTTAAGCAGAGGGCAGAGAAGAAAGCTTGCTGTTGCTTTTATGATGGCATCAGCAAAGGTCGTCGAGTATAAGCTGAAAAGAAGTCCTATAATATTATTGGACGAGGTGACGGCCGAGCTGGATTGGGAAGGTAAAGAGCAGTTGATAAAGGCGCTGGTTGAGAGCAACTGGCAAGTCATAACTGCCACGGCCGATGAACAGTTAGGCTATATTGAGGATTTTCCGGCAAAGGTTTGGCATATATGTCGAGGAGGTTTATCCGCATAGATGATATATAAGGACGAAAGAAATTTCGATGTTATAGTGGTGGGAGCAGGGCATGCCGGATGTGAGGCCGCTTTAGTTTCGGCGAGGATGGGGGCGCGAACCCTCCTTCTCAATTTGTATCTGGATAATATTGCATTGATGCCCTGTAATCCCTCGATAGGCGGTCCGGCCAAAGGGCATATTACGAGAGAGATAGACGCCTTGGGCGGAGAACAGGCAAAGGCAGCCGATGCCTCTACCATTCATATCAGATGGCTGAATACTTCAAAAGGGCCTGCTGTCAGGGCGCTTAGGGTACAGTGTGATTTGTCGGATTACCATAAATACATGAGAAATACCTTGGAGACTACAATTAACCTTTATGTCCACCAAGCTCTGGTAACGGACCTTTGGGTGGAGAAGGGAAGGGTTAGAGGAGTAAAGACATGGTTGGGAGAGGAATATTATTCCCCCTGTGTGATAATAACCACGGGTCCTTATACGAATGGCAGGGTATTTATAGGTTCGCACAGCTTTCCATCGGGGCCATTGGGCCAGATGGCCTCTTTAGAGTTATCAAACTCATTAAAACGAATAGGTTTCATAATGGGAAGATTGAGAACTGATACCACACCAAGACTTCATGCTGATAGTATAGATTTTACTTCTTTAACTAAACAGGATTCTGCAGATGAACCATTATGTTTCAGCCACTGGGGGATACCGCGGATCTATAGTGGCTATTCCTGTTATTTAACGAGGTCGACGGGGAAGACGCATGAGATAATAAAGTACTCTCTTACCCGTTCTCCCCTGGCAAAGGGAGAGATAAATAGTCCCGGGCCCAGATACTGTCCTTCTATTGAAGATAAGGTCATGAGGTTTCCTGAGAAGGAATCTCATCCCATATTTTTGGAGCCCACCTGCCGTCATTCGAAGGAAATTTATATGCAAAACTTCTCCACAAGCTTGCCCTATGATGTGCAGGTGGAAATGGTAAGAAGCGTTCCAGGATGTGAGAGGGCGCACATATTGAGACCGGGATACGCCATCGAATACGATTATTTTCCTCCGACACAACTTTATCCCTGGCTAGAGACGAAATTGGTAGAGGGGCTTTTCTTTGCAGGACAAATAAACGGCACATCCGGTTATGAGGAGGCGGCAGCCCAGGGATTGATGGCGGGCATTAATGCCGTACTGAAATTACGAAAAGAAGACCCCATAATACTAGGCAGAGAGGAAGCCTACATAGGCGTACTCATCGATGATCTCGTGACCAAAGGGACGGAAGAGCCCTACAGGATGCTCACGAGCAGATGTGAATACAGACTGCTGATGAGACACGACAATGCTGACAAGAGGCTTGCGCCTATAGGAAGAAGGTTGGGGCTTATAGACGACGATAAATGGAGCCTCTTATTAAAGAAATGGAAGTCCATGGACGAGGAAATCGATCGCCTTAAGGGTACGAAGATTTATCCATCTTACGAGGTAAATACTTTATTATCTTCCTTAAATCAACCAAAGTTAGAAGAAACCGTAAGCGCTTACGATTTACTCAAAAGGCCGGGAATTGACTACGATATTTTATATAAAATAGCTCCATTGGAAGAGAGTTTAAACGAAGAAATAAAATCCAGAATAGAGATCGAGGTCAAGTATTCTGGCTACATAGAAAGACAGACCAGCCTTGCTTCTAAATTGCAAAGGATAGAGCAATTACGCATACCTTTGGATTTAAATTACGACGAAATTAAGGGCCTTTCTTCCGAGGGAAAGGAGAAACTCAAAAAAATCCTGCCCGGCACTTTGGGGCAGGCAGGTAGAATATCGGGGGTAACGCCTTCCGACCTTCAAATTTTGTGGATGTATTTGGAGATGAGGAGTAAAAATAAAGCGTCATGAGGAGGAAAATAAGAGAACCAAAACACATAGCCGAGGTCATTGATAAGGCTTCATCGGTAAACCTGAAGAATTTTCTGGAGTTTTATAAAGTAAGCAGTGCATGGCCTGAACTTGCAGGCAGAGTGTCGAGCAGGTCAAGACCTGTTAGTTTGTTAAAGGGAAAACTGAAGATTGTAGCCGATTCTCCATCTGTGGCTCAGGAAATCATGATGATGTCGGGGAGAATAATTTCCGAAGCCCTCTCCAAGGGCGTTAAGATCGAGTCGGTCTTGGTTAATATCGGTAGAGTGAAACCTATTGTCGGATCCCGATCTTTGAATGAAGGCAACCGTCACCGGTTTAAGCCGATTTTAAGGGGTTACTCGACAGATGATATAGAAAGGGTAAAAAACAGATTCAATCAGAAAGGCCTGCCTAAAGATGTGTTAGATGGACTTTGCAGGCTATATATAGCTTATAACAGAAGGTTTAATTCCTTAAAATAATTTTAATAATATTAAGAAAAAGAGGTGGCATTTTATGAAAAAAAGTCACTTATTTAATTTGATTAAAAAATTGACTTTTATTGCGGTTGTTATAACTCTTATCTATCCTTCATACTTGACAAAAATATCAGGTGCTGAGGAAATAGAAGATCTTTTTGTAATTTACGGCGAAAAAGAACGTGGTGAGGGTCAAGGTCTGATACTGCAGAAAAATTTATTGGAAAAGGCTCCGAAGAATATGTCACAATACGACATGTGGCGTAGCCTTTTCGAGGAGGATGTAACGGAAGAGGAAAGGGCTGCTTTAGCTTTGAAGTTAATAGACGAGATTTATCCTCAGGGGAATCCGGCAAAATGGGACGAGATAGGGGGGCTGTGGATTCCACAGCTGGTTCCAAAACCGCTGGCAGCCTTTGATGCTCTTTATGTAGCAGTAGGATCGTTGCTGTCATTAAATAATGAGGGAGCTGCCTGGCTTGCTAGGAGCTTACTAGTTCAGCTTTATGAATCCAGAGGAGCCAGAATATACGGAATAAGGACTGCTCCAATAGAAGTCGTTGATATAATTGAAAAGCTGAAAGTGAGGGCACCCTTGCCGCCTATTGGGGGGTGGCCAAACCCTAAGGTCTTAGGGAGGCTTCCCTATGCAAGAAAAATATACGGATACATATCTGTCGATACCGCCCTTGTCCATGAAATGACCTTTCTCGATTCCCTTGGAAGGCCAAGAGGTGGATCCGGCGTTTATGCCTGGGATAGGGCGAGGGGTAGGATATACAACGTCAAAGGCGGGCGAAATGAGGACGAGATATGGCCAAATTTTTAAAGTATGTTAAAATAAAATTGTTTTTAAAAGACTATCGCATATAGAAGGAGGGATTGGATATGAAATTTGAAACATTAATACAGTCAGGCGACTGGAAGGGTGAAAAACACGTTCCCGTTATCGAAGCTCCCGAAGAGGTGGCCTCGGGCGAAGCTTTTACCGTTACAGTTAGCGTCGGCAAGGAGATACCGCATCCCAATACTACAGAACATCATATAAGATGGATAAAGTTATTTTTTAAGGGAGAGGACGAGAAATTTCCCTTTGAAATTGGTACATACGAGTTCAACGCCCACGGTGAGCACGTAAACGGCCCTAATACAGGCCCGGTCTATAGCGAGCCCTATGCGGTGGCAAAAATTAAACTCAACAAATCTGGCACGCTTTTGGTGATGTCTTATTGTAATATTCACGGGCTTTGGGAAAACTCCAAAGAGATAAAGGTTAAGTAGATATTAACCATCACAATAATCAAATATAAACAAAATCATCCCCCGGTAAATTCCGGGGGATGATTTTGTTTATAAGATCTCTTGAAGCGTCCTTAGGTGATTGTTAACTACGCTTTTATATTTAGAAGAAGCTTTCCCGTAATATCGGTCAAGGGCCTTATGTTCCGAGCCATAGGCTCTTATATAGCGGGATAACAGCAGGGCTCCGGCAGCTATTCCAAACTCCGGGTCATGCAGTAAGTTTTTCGATGTTATACCGTTGGCAGACAACAATCCTGCATGAATATCCCACATGACCTGCATCACGCCCACAGCCCCCTTTTTGCTCACCGCCTTGGGGTTAAAGTGACTTTCGGTATTGGCAACTGCCACCAACAGATCTTCCGAAATGCCATATTTTTTTCCATAGTGAACGAAAGCACAGGCTTCTCTCCACACCGTTTTTGAAGACAGCTTTGGGTTGGCTTTTTTTATGTGTCTGGCCAGCTTGGCTACTTTATCCTGTTCCTCAGGGGGCATTTCTTCCAAGAATCTGAGGGACGAATTGGGGTGTTCTTCTTGCCACCGAAGTACGTCTTTGGGGGTATTTCCCATTGCAGTTAGGGCTTTAATGACTTGTTCCTGAAGATTTAACATTTTTTTTGCAGGTTCGTTGTTTACCACACTATCGCTTCGTGTCGTTATGGATAAAAATATACTGAAAAATAGAAATATAGTTACGATCTTTATGATTCGAGAGCTGATATTCAGCGAATGTCTCAATATCATCACAACCTCCTTGAAAAATTGCACTTATGGCCACGGAAGAGAGAAATTTCCCTTTGGCCTGTCTTAAAAACACAATAGACCGCCCATGGGCGATCTATTGTATACAACAAAATAAGTGGATTATATTTGTAAATCTGATTTTACATGTTTTGCTGGATTTTGCCAACCCGACTTAATCTTTTTTACGTAGTTTCGGCAAACTTACAAGAAAGGTGGTAGGGTCTATAGGCGATTTTAACTCTATGATTCCTCCGTGTCCTTCTATTATATTTTTCGCTATGGCAAGGCCAAGACCGTAGCCCGCTGATTTTTCTCTGTATCCTGTTTTAAAGGAGCCTCTCTTAAACCTGGCGAAGATATCTTCAGTCATGTTCGACGGTACTCCTACGCCGTTGTCCGATATGCTCACATGCCAAAAATTTTTGTTCTCATCTAGGGATATACAGATAAGTCCTCCCTTTTGGTCCTTGAATTTTTGCTGTGTATATTTGACCGCGTTATCGATTATATTGCCCAAGGCCTTTTTTATAGCGTCGTAGGAGGCTTCTATGGGAGCGCGAGAGAAGGGTATGTCCACCTTCCATTCTATATATCTGACCTGCGGGTAGCCTTTATATTCACTCACCAGATCTTTAAGTATTGAGACGATATCTACGGTCTCTCTTTCTCCCATTGTAATTGTAGTTTGTTGGCTTTCAAGTTTAGCGAGATACAGAAGGTCGTCTACCAACCTGGAGAGTCGATCCTGTTGTTCTGCGATTTTTTGCAACAATTTTTCACGCTCGGAGGTCTCCATATTGGGATTACATGCCAAAATTTCCGTTGCGGCCTTTATTACGGTGAGAGGGGTTTGAAACTCGTGGCTTGCATCGGCGATGAAGTTCCTTCTGGCGATTTCCATTTGCTTCTGATCGGTGGTGTCTGTGATCAAGAAGAGATAACCCTTTTCTAGACGCTTTGCTTTGCAATTTAAGTATCTTTTATTCTGATTGGTTACTTCAATGGTCGATTCCGCTTCGGATCTTTCTTTTAATTCGTCGTAAAGTTCTATCAGTTTGGGAAGGCCTATTATACCTATGAATAGTTTATTGATGTAATCGCCTTGAGCCATATCCAACATATCTATCGTGCTTTTGTTAAGATAGAGTATCTTCCCCTCGCTGTCTATCAGGATGACGCCTGCGGGGAGATAGTCTATCAATTGTTTTAGATTGTTTCTCTGTTGATTTAATAGTTTTAAAGTGTTTTGCAGATTTTCCGCCATCTCTCTCAAGCTCTTCGCTAAATTCGATATCTCTGGAGGGCCGATGAGAGAAAACCTGGCCTCTTTTCCCTCTGCGAGTTTTGATGCTACGCCGGACAATTCTTCCAAGGGGGTTAATATTTTTCTTATAATAAAATGGCTTAGTAAAACAGCAAAAAAAGAAAGGATCAACATCAGCAGGAAAAAGTATAAATTTAAGCCCCCTTTTACCGAGGTCAACAGATTTAATGATCGGGATAACACTACGATCAATTCTTCATCGCTCAAGGAAATTTTTTTCAACATGTGGGTCAAATAGGTTCTCTTTGCTCTATTGTAAATACTGTCGAAGACCAGCGGTTCTTTTAAAGCTCTTTGAAAATCAGCGCTCCCCGATAAATATTCTATTTTTGCCTTTTCCGGCTTGCTATCCCATATTATTTTTCCAGTTAAATCGTAAAGAGATATTCTGTCTGAATGGGCAAAATTTTTTTGGGCTAAAAAACGGATGGCCTCCGATCGATTTAGCTTTGCAATTGATTTCTCAATATTCTCTAGCGTGAGGCTCTGTTCTTCGAAGGCCTGATTTATCAATGAATTTTGAAATGCTTTAGAAGATAAATACCACGATGAGCATATTGTGAGTAAGACTAGAAAGACCGTGAAGAATACTATCTGCCCCTTAATGCTTTTCATCATTGATGTCACCGCCGAGCCTGTAGCCTCGATGTCTGACAGTTTCAATTAGGTTGAAGTTCAAGCCAGCCTTCTTGACCTTCGTCCTCAATCTGCTTATATGAACGTCTATGGTCCTGGTCTCTCCAA
Source organism: Acetomicrobium thermoterrenum DSM 13490 (assembly GCF_900107215.1). Lineage (NCBI taxonomy): Bacteria > Thermotogati > Synergistota > Synergistia > Synergistales > Acetomicrobiaceae > Acetomicrobium > Acetomicrobium thermoterrenum. The sequence goes on from NZ_FNPD01000006.1 coordinate 73,641, forward strand.
GATATGTCCCCCACACCTTCGCCAGCAGCTGTTCCCTCGAGACTATCTTTGGTGCATTTTTCATCAATATCTTTATCAGCTCAGTCTCTATGGGGGTTAGTACTATCTTTATATCCTCGTATGTCAGGATATCCGCATCAGCAATGAGTTCCAGCTTACCAAGCTTTATCGTTTCATTTTGAGGGGAAGCTGGATGGGCTCTGCGAAGGATGGTCTTAATTCTCGCGTGAAGTTCAGCCAGGGAAAAAGGTTTTTTTACGTAATCGTCGGCACCAAGCTCTAAACCTTCAATGACGTCTCTTTCGTCGCGCCTTGCGGTCAGGATAATTATGGGTATATCCTTCGTTATGGGGTCTTTTTTAAGCCTCCTGCACACTTCCCAGCCGTCCATAATTGGCAACATGAGGTCTAATATGATCAAATCCGGCAACGACTCGTAACAAATCTCCAAAGCCCTATCTCCGTCTGCGGCCTTTATTATTTCATATCTCTGCATTGAGAGGTATTGGCTTAGGAGGGAAGCTATATTCTCTTCGTCTTCTACGAGAAGTATTTTTTCACCGCTCAAGAGTTTTCCTCCCTAGGCCTCCTTATTTGTGAGGCACTTATCTTTTTCCCGGTGACTATATAGATAACCCTTTCAGCTAAATTTGTAGCATGATCTCCGGCTCTTTCAAGCGTTCGGGCGACAAGAAGAAGCTCGGTTGCCTGTTCTATTACTTGCGGTCTTTCTATCATGATCAACAGAAGTTCGCGGAATATCTGGCGCTCAAGATCGTCAACTTCATCGTCCATACGACATACATCCTCGGCATTTTTCGTATCCTTTTCCATCAGGGCATTAAGGGCGAGAAAGACCATTTTACGTATGTCGCTTTCCATTCTAGGTATATCCAGGAGAGGTTTTATATGGGGTCTGTCGGAAAGCTTGATCGCCCTTTTTGCGATGCTTGCGCCGTAATCGCCTATACGCTCTAAGTCGACTGCCATATGCATTATTGCCGATACCGTCCTCAAATCCTGTCCCAAGGGTTGAAATCTGGCCATAAACGTCAAACAACTCATGTCGATATCTTCGGCCATATCGTCAAGATTTTTGTCGCCCTCTATTACTGCCTTGGCCTTTTCTACATCCTGTTCTTTTAAAGCAAGAACCGATTGAGATACGGCATCTATGGCCAGCTTGCCAAGTTTTAAGAGTTTTTCCTCCAGATTTTTTAATTCTAGGTCTATATGCTCTCTAACGTTAATATCCATCACTCCATCACCGACCCTCTTATGTTAATTAAAATTTGGTTATATTTTATCCGAAACGACCCGTGATGTAATCGGCAGTGCGCTGGTCTTCGGGAGAGGTGAATATTTTTTCCGTAGGCCCCATTTCCACCAGTTCTCCCATCAGAAGAAATGCTGTCACGTCGGAAATCCTTGCAGCCTGCTGCATATTGTGCGTCACGATCACTATCGTGAAATGATTTTTCAAGTTTCTTATCAACTGTTCAATGCGGGCAGTGGCCATAGGGTCTAACGCAGAAGTTGGTTCGTCCATTAAAAGCACCTCAGGATTTACGGCGATAGCCCTTGCCACGCACAGACGCTGCTGTTGTCCTCCCGACAGGGACAAAGCCGACCTGGTGAGTATATCCTTGACTTCATCCCAAAGGGCAGATGCTTTTAAACTGTTTTCTACAATTTCGTCCAACCTGTTTCTGTCGGTTACACCGTGGAGGCGAGGTCCGAAGGCCACATTGTCATAAATAGACATGGGGAAGGGGTTTGGTCTTTGAAAGACCATTCCCACCTTTTTGCGAAGCTCGATTAAATCCACGCCTGGAGAGTAAATATCGGTATCGTCCAGGTAAATCCTGCCTTCGACTTTTGCGTTTGGCACGAAATCGTTCATCCTGTTGAGACATCTTAGCAGACTGCTTTTTCCGCACCCTGAGGGTCCTATGAGAGCCGTTACGCTTTTGTTAGGTATTTTCATGTTTATGTCTTTTAACGCCATAACGCCTTCATAATAAAGGAATAAATTTTCGATTTTCATTTTCATGATGTCCCTCGTAATGTCGCTCATATTAAAAAACCTTCCTTTGCTACATTAAGTAACGTCTACGGCTTAATCTGGCGCGCATTATAATGCCTACTAAAGTGATTCCCAAGACCAAAATGAGCAAGACCAAAATTGCGCCATATTGAAGCGGTCGTGTCTTGTCTATAGATGTGCCTGCAGTAGCCAAAACGTAAACGTGAAAGGGAAGGGCCATGACTTCCTGAAACAGGCTTTTTGCAATTCCGGGCGTGAAAAAGGCTGCGCCTGTAAACATAATAGGTGCCGTTTCCCCTGCGACGCGGCCAACGGACAGTATGGCACCAGTGAGGATGGATGGCATAGCCGTAGGAACTACTACCTTACTGATAGTCTGCCACTTGGAGGCACCAAGGGCATAAGATGCATATCGAAGGCTTTTGGGGACGGCAAAGAGCGCCGTTTCGGCTGCGCCCACTATAAGCGGTAGGGCAATACAGCCCAAAGTGAGTCCTGCCGATAAGAGGGATGGATTGAACTTAAGCATTATGCAGAAAAAGGAAAGTCCGAAAAGACCATAGACTATTGAGGGAACTCCCGCCAAGCTCCTTATGGCCAGTCTCAGTGTTGTTGTGAATATATCGTCTCTGGCGTACTCCACCAAATATATGGCCGTACAAATTCCGACAGGAAGGGAAAAGGCAATGGAGACCAGTATTAGCTGTACGGTTCCCACGATCGGTGTTAATATACCGCCCTCCGTCATAGAATTTCTGGGCGGTTGTGTTAAAAATTCTATAGACAAGGCTCCGGCTCCCTGGACGATCACGAAACCCAAAATGCCGAATAAAATAAGTATCACAGCGAACATAGAGGCCCACAATATAAAGGTCAATGATTTGTCCTTTAACTTTCTTCCCATCAATGCAATTGCCACCTCCATCGCTTTTCTACCCAGATGGCCGCAAAATTAAGCGCCAGGGTCATTAACAATAAGAGTAATCCGGCAAAGAAAAGAGCGTGATAATGAGGAGAACCGACTGGGGTTTCGCCCATTTCGGCAGCTATAGTAGACGTCAGAGGCCTTATGGGATCGAATAAACTCCTTGGGATAATGGCTGCCCCTCCTGCGGCCATTAAAACCACCATGGTTTCACCAATTGCCCTCATCATGCCAAGTAGACAGGCCTGCATGATACCGGGCAATGCGGCGGGTAGGACCACTCTGGTGATTGTCTCCTGCCTTGTGGCTCCCAGGGCAAAGGAGGCGTCCCTAATGTCGGAAGGTACGGAAGAAATCGCGTCGTCAGCCAGCGACCCAGTTATAGGTATGATTAGGATGCCCAGAAGTAGGGAGGCGTTGAAAAGGTTTAATCCAGAGACCAGCTCAAAGGTATTTTGAAGCCAGGGGGCCAAAAGGACCATTCCGACGAAACCCAGCACCACAGAAGGTAAAAAACCAAGCATTTCGAGCAGAGGTTTCATTATATTTCTTAAAGGGGATGGGCAAATTTCGGATAAGTATATGGCGACCAGAACGCTTAATGGAAGGGCGAAGAGGGACGACAGAATAGTTACGGCCAATGACCCCGCTATTAAAGGGAGCATTCCAAAATCCGGAGGAGAGTAAGTGGGATACCAATATAATCCGAATAAAAGCTCCTTGAGCGACGTCGATTTTAAAACCGGGATTCCTTCCTTTATCAAGAAAAACAAGATAAATATAAGGATAAAGATACCCACCATAGCTATGCCGCTTATAATGGTCCTGGCTATGAGATCCCGTTGCTTTCTATCCCTCAAATCAGAACTTCCTCCTTTTGGATAACTGACTTACGCTTCTATAAAGCTTCATGAAAAATTCATGCCTGTACATACTTATGAAAACAATAACATTCGCTAAGAGCTTATCATATTCTATGTAACAACAATTTTACAAAATTGTAAAACCAACGTTACTTTAAAAACAGTCTTTTTTGGCGTCACGCCGCCGTATAGTTTCAGTACTGGCAGGAAATATCCGAAAAAGTTTGTTGTCTTGGCATTTTCGGCTTTAGGGTGTTAAATTTTGTTGGGTTCCTGGAATAAAACTGGAGGTGTTGATGTTGAAAGTTTACAAAAGCTCAGCGAGGCCAAGCGAGGTGAGCTCGCAGGCATTGGGTATTTTCGTCTTTGAAGGCAAAATTGAGGAGTCTTTGAAAGAGCTTGAAGGTTTGGGCAAGAGGGTCAAAAGACAGGCGGAACATGAGCACTTTACCGGTAAGAAGGAAAGTTTGCTCAAAGTCACTTTTTCCGAAGGCCCGACGCCCAGGGTTTTTCTGGCGGGATTGGGACAAGAATCGAAAGCGAGAATAGACGATTACAGGGTTGCTGCTGCAATTGTAACGAAGGCCGCTTTAGAATCATATGTCGGAGAACTATATCTTTACTCTCCAAAAATTAACCCTCCCATTTCACAGGCCTTTGCCGAGGGGGCTTTGCTCGGCGCCTACAAGTTCGACCGATATAAAACCGATGGCCGAAAGGAGGAAGATAAAGGGAAAATTGATGACCTCTATATAATAAATGGCGACGACGATGCCATCGAAAGAGGCGTCCTTTTTGCCTGCGGACAGAATTATGCCAGGGATTTGGCGAACGAGCCTCCAAACCTTGTCAACCCAGCCACCTTGGCGAAGGCGGCCGTTGATTTGGCTGATGATATGGGCTTGGAATGCGAGATATACGACGAAGTAGAGTTGGAACGCATGGGCATGAATGCCCTCCTTGCTGTCGGGAGGGGATCTGCTAATCCACCCAGGTTGATCCACCTGACGTACAAGCCGTCGTCCAGGCCTTTAAAGAAAATTGCCCTTGTCGGAAAGGGGCTCACCTTCGATAGCGGCGGATTGGATATAAAAACCTCAGAGAACATGAGGACCATGAAGGGTGATAAAACGGGAGCATGTGTCGTCTTGGGAGCGATGAGAAGCCTTGTCAAGTTAAATTTGCCGATGGAAGTGCACGCCTTGATAGGAGCCGTTGAGAACATGCCGAGCGGTTCGTCATATAAACCCGATGATATAATCAAAACCTATACAGGAAAGACCATAGAGATCGATAACACCGACGCCGAAGGGCGGGTGACTATGGCAGATGTGTTGGGTTTTGCCTCGAAGTTAAATCCCTCTTGCATGGTCGATATTGCTACTCTTACGGGAGGTTGTGCCGTAGCCCTGGGTCCTTACAGGGCAGGAATATTTGCGAACGATCAAGCCCTTTGCAACGCATTGCTCGATGCGTCGTCCTTCACGGGAGAAATGCTCTGGCAGCTTCCCATGGACGACGAGCGCTTGAGAAAGCGCTTGGATTCGCCCTTTGCCGATGTGGCCAATTCAGCGGGAAGATATGGAAGCGCCATCACTGCTGCCATGTTTTTGAGAGAGTTTGTGCCCGAAGACATTCCCTGGGCTCATATCGATATAGCAGGCGTAAGTTACTATAAGGAGCCTTTCGGGTACTACTCCAGCGGAATATCGGGGTTCGGCACCAGAACGATATTGCAATGGCTTTACCGGTTGCAATAAAAAGCCCAAAGGCCCATACAGGAGTTTGATGGTAAGGATCCCTTCTCCTTACGCTCCCTAAAAAATTCATTTTGAAGGAGCGCTTAATAACGTGTCGATACTTCTGCCGCCTTGTTTCTTACATGGATAAGCCTTCTGTCGGTTGGAGGATGCGAATTAAAGCCGCTGGGACTGGTCTCGTAACCTGCCTCTTTCATCTTTTCCAGTGCCCTAACCAAACCCCATGGATCGTAACCGGCCCTGGCGGCCAACTCTATGCCGTAGTCGTCTGCTTCCACTTCCTGCTCACGGCTAAAACCGGATTCTGCAAGGGCGTAGCCAATGTCCAAAGGATCTATGCCCGAAGAACTTCCCACCTTGCGGAACAAGAGGCCCCATAAAATGCTTCGGGTGACCGTTCTGCTGTAGTGATTGAGTTTTATGTGTCCGATCTCGTGGGCCAGCACGCCCGCAAGCTCATCTTCGCTGTCCAGCAATTCGAGCATTCCCTTTGTCACCGTTATCGAATACTTATTCAAGGAAAAAGAGACCCAGGCGTTCGGCTCCTTTTGGTCGACGACAGCGATTGGAGCAGAAGGATCGATTCCGGCTGTTTTTGCCAATTTCGCCCAAACACTTTTTACCGAATCGGGTTCCAGCGCAGCCAATGAAGCGTTAGCCGAAAGAAATATAATAATTACCGCCCCAACGAGGAAAGAGCGTGCAAATTTTTTCATTTTTATCACCCCCATCCATAGTGGGGTAAATTTCTAGATTTATTTTAATTCTCATTTCCAATATTAATTCTAATATTTTATACTGGAATTGAAAATGGGAATTTTTACGTAGGATGGAGGGATGAAGGCCTTTGATTCTCGGAGGTGGATCTGTTGATATTAGGTGCAATTGTGGGAGATATAGTCGGATCGGTATATGAGTTTGATCCGGTAAAAGACGAAAAGGCGGTAATTTTCTTTAAAGAAGGCTGCACCTACACAGACGATACCGTTCTCACTGTAGCGGTGGCCGATTGTCTGTTGCATAGAGGGTCTTACGCCGATTATTATTTAAAATATGCCAGCCGATATCCAAACGCTGGCTATGGTCGAATGTTTAAGCTTTGGTTGAAATTTAACGGACAGAGATCTATAAAAAGCCTTGGAAACGGTTCGGCGATGAGGGCGAGCCCCATAGGATGGGCATGTAACGAAGCGGAGGACCTTTTGAGGGAGGCCGAAAAAAGTGCCCTTCCCACGCATTCAGACCCGGAGGGTATAAAGGGCGCCCAGGCCGTGGCTTTGGCCGTATTTTTAGCTCGAAAAGGTTATTTGAAGGAGCAGATAAAACGAGAAATAGAACGCCGTTTTGGATACGACCTGTCGAGAGAACTCGAGGAAATACGTCCTTCCTACAACTTTGATGCCACCTGTCCCGGTTCCGTCCCAGAAGCGCTTATAGGTTTTTTGGAGTCCGATGATTTCGGAGACGCCTTGAGAAAAGCGATATCTTTGGGCGGCGACGCCGATACGCAGGCTGCCATAGCAGGAGCCGTGGCCCACGCATATTATGGAGGCATTCCCGGCGAAATGGTAGAAAAGTCGAGGATGCTCCTGCCAAGCGAGTTTGTAAAGATAATTGATATATTCGTCAATACCTACGATGTCTTTTGATTTTGAAGTCATAGAAAAAATAAGGGTGCTGATTTGTTATCTGAGACCATAAAATAAGGACCGCGGATTTCTGCGGCCCTTATTTGGCATATCGGTGTAAGCCTTTTATAGGAGCCTTAGTCGACCAGCTTTAAAGGAACGGCAGCTTCCGGGGTGTTTACGTTAAACGTAAATGTTTCAGTATAATATAAGGATACTACTGTATCATTGTGCTCTTTATAACCGATCGAGATGTCCTGTCCCGATACGAGCTCGAAATCTCCGCCGCGAAGGGAGACAACTATTCCGTCGTTTATCTGGGAAGATAGGATTATCCTGCTGTCGCCAAGAATGTCGCTGATTTTCTTGTAAAGGGGATAGCCTTCTCCTGCGGAGTATATCCTGGTATAAAGGGCCGGGCTTGCAACAAGGGCGTAGGGTCCTTCGATGCCGTGTAAGGTAAAATGCGCCCTTACCTGTGCCAAGCTTGCTAGGAGCTCCGATGGGTCTTGAAGGGGCAGTTCCTGGACAAACTCTTTTGAGGCAGCGAAAATGCCTTCTATGCAGGCATCGTCCAAACCATAGAATACTGCTTTATCTTCGAAGGATGCTATCTTTCTGGCTGCTTCTTCGAGACTAGAGAGATCGGGAGATTTGGAGCCTCTGGCTATACTGTCTAATTCGCATAGGGATAGCTCGAAGGGCACGTAAGCTTCTACCAAAGGCAAACTCAGGCGCGTAGCATAACAAACCTCTTTGGAGGCATCGCCCTTTTTAAGCTTTCCCGTCGGGTAGGCTGCATAGTCCCAACCCAGGGGGCCTATGAAATCCACAAACTTTCTTGCGGAGAGGTTCTGTTTTAATATCTCTTCCGATCTTTGGAGTATCTCTTCCCACGCAGGGTTATTTACGGGTGCAAGCTCTTTTTTTAAAAAATCCATCTGATTCATCCCTCCTTTACTTTTTAAGAGATCCGATGTTTAAGCTCGAAGGGGCTTTATCCTTCGAGGGTGTTTCGTTTGACGTCGCCGATTCTTCAATTTCCGTAATGGGCTCTTCGGTAAAAAGGTAGGTACGAAGAGCTTCGTCCCAACTCGGCATATTTCGCCTCAGCCATTCGAGAAGCATGGCTGCGTGTTCCATTTCTTCGTCGCGATTATGCTCTACTACTGCTTTAATCGCTGGATCCTTTGTGGCTGCAGCTCTGTCGTTGTACCACATGACTGCCTCTATCTCTTCTTTGAGGCTGGCCAGGGCTCTGTGAAAATCTCTATCCTGTGCAGTGAGCTCTTCTACCGGTTCATGATATTCGGCCATGGAAAATCCCTCCTTAATTTGATATGTTTTCGAAATTTATTATACTTCACAATTGGAGCTTGGGCAAAAGAACTTATTCTTTAGTACAATGAGATAGCTATCAAAGAATCAATATAAACGATCAGGGAGAGATATATAATGGAGAACAGGGAATTTCAAGTCGACGAAGCGACCGTCGATACTTCTTTAGATTGGTCGAGCCTCATTGCCTTGGCAGTTACTCTTTTAGTGTGGTCGTCGGCCTTCGCTGCGATAAAGGCAGCTCTAGAGCATTATACTCCTCTTCATCTTGCTGTCCTCCGTTTTATGATCTCTTCGCTGATATTGCTTCCCTTCGTATTTTTTAAGTTCGGTTTGCCCCAATTAAAGGATCTCCCATTTATATTTTTTCTGAGCGCTACGGGCATGCTCCTTTACCATATACCGCTTTGCATTGGAGAACAGACGGTTGCGGCGGGTTCGGCAAGTCTCTTGATCGCCACGGCTCCCGTTTTCACTGCCATATTGGCCGTTATCATCTTAAAGGAAAAGATGAACCCTTTGGGCTGGGCCGGCATTATCATGAGCTTTACGGGAGCAGCCGTGATTTCACTTGGCGAAGGCGATTTTGGCCTGGAGTTGGGAGCTCTCTGGATTTTATGTGCGGCCTTTATGGAGTCCTTCTATTTCGTTTACCAGAAAAAGCTTTTACCTAAATATGGTGCCTTTCGTCTTACAACTTATGTAATAATGGCCGGAACTATCTTGATGATCCCCTTTGGAAAGGACCTTTTGAAGGCGGTTATAACGGCACCTCCATCTGCCACTATCACTGTCGTGTATCTCGCCATTTTCCCGACCTGCATCGGCTATGCGGGCTGGGCTTACGCCACTTCCAGAAATCCTGCCTCTCTGGTTGCCAGCAGTCTATTCCTGAATCCTGTAATGGCTATATTCATAGCTTGGATATGGCTGGACGAAATGCCCACTTTTATATCGATTATGGGTGGCGTAATCGCAATAGTTGGAGTTTGGATGTTGCAAAGATCTAGAAGGTCTGGCTCGATAGGGGATGTTTCTAAACGAAAAACATAATACCCAATTAGATTGATATTATAAATTTTAGATAATATTTTGTTATCTATAGATTATAACATCGACATGATAAGTATAAGTACAAGTATAGAAGATATAAAAGAAGCACAAGAAGCATATGAAAATGAATTTTTAATGTATCAACCTATAATAGAGGAAAAGGCTATGGACCTTTATAGTAAAAATCCTGCCGAGGCACAATCTTATTTGACGGATTACGTTAATGACAATATAAATAAGGTTGTTGATGGTTGGTGGTCGCTAGCGCAAAGGCTTGTTGGAAAATATTGTGATGGTTATATAACCTATCCTGACGGAAAACAGGATGCTGTTGGATATCCCACGTGGTGGTTAGAGACTGTCGAATTTGGTAAGGAGGAAATGGAACCAAAGGAATAAGTTTCACTTAAAATATAAAAATCCACCTAAGTTGCTCTCTAAAATTATTTTTGTATTTCATTTTCAATACGGAGCTCAGGAGAAATTAATTGATAATGTCTATCACACAATAGAGAAGAAGTCTTCTCTATCGTGTGATATTATAATCAAATAAGAGGTGTAAAAACATAACCAGATACAAAATCCTTGTTACAGGAACAAGAGGAAAGAGCACTTTGGTAAGGTTAATGACGGCTGGGTTTAAGGCATTAGGTATCTCCTGTTTTTCTCGTATTACCGGAGTCGTCCCGATGGAAATATTGCCCAGCGGTGTTCGGCAGATAGTCAGATCGAGAGAGGGGCATATCGAAGAGCTCCGGTGGTGGCTTTACCATGTGCCCGAAGATTCGGAAGCTATCGTCGTGGAAAACAGTGCTGTCTCCGCCGAGCTTCAGCCTCTGGCGGCAAAGTGGCTCAAGCCCAACCTAGTAATCTGGACCAACTTAAAGGAAGACCATCCAGAAGCTTGGGGTCCGACGAAAGAAGGTGCGATGCGGGCTTTGCTTTCTGGGATCCCGAAGGGCGTGCCTGTAGCATTGGGCCCTGACATGCATTTGGAAGAAAAATTGCACGGGATTTTAAAACAAAATCGTAACGAGGTTTTTTTGACAGGAGATGCTGTAGATTTTGAGGAAGCAAATAAGGCTTTAGCTATAAATGCTCTAAAGACATATGGACTTAATGTAACAGAGGAATCTCTGAGCAGTAATTTAACTGATGATCCAGGTAGATTTAGAGTTCTAAAGATGGGTAATGGTCTTCTGGCATGGGGTTTTTCGGCTAACGACGTAGAAAGCACCGTAAGCCTTCTTTTTTCCCTTAAATGGCAGAAAGAAGAGACTACTGTGCTTTTTAACAATCGTAGAGATAGGCCGGGAAGGCTGAAGGCGTTTGAACCATGGTTTAATAATGCTCAGTACAAAGGTATTTACATTTGCGGTTCCCATCCCCTTCGTCATATAAAAGGTGCTAAATGGATTTATTTTAGGGATGTTGACGAGATCGTTTCTTTCGTGAGTGAAAGAGGTTTGGTTTTCGGTTGCGGTAATATAGCAGGATTGCCCCTTCGAGAACTGCTCTCTTATGAAGAGGTGAATTATATCTGCGACAGGATTTAATCGTTATCGCTGTAAGTATAGCTTTAGGTTTGATATTTTATCGCAGGACAGGTGTAGCTACGGGAGGGATAATTTCGCCGGGCTTGCTGGCTTTGGGGCCATTTGCACCACGTACGTTTGCCTTCGTCATACTGAGTTCGCTTCTTGTACTCTCTTTACTGGAAGTCCTCGTCAGGGTTTTTGGCCTATACGGAAGGGAAAGGGTGTCCTTTGCTTTGCTCATCGCAGCATTGCTGGGCTTTTTCTCGAACCCCTTTTTACCATGGGTTGGATGGGTGGTCCCAGGCCTTATCGCTGCTGACATGCAGCGTCAAGGCGTCATTCCAACGTCCTTGGCGCTGTTTGTCGTTACCGGATTATCTGTCTTAATGGGGAATTTGGTATATGAGATATTTTAACGCCTTCGTGCGTGGCATATTTTCGATGATCCTGGGAAAGGACACAACTTTATCGCGAAGGTGTAACCTGTATCTTTTCATGCTTGCCGCCGTTATATCTTTATTGGTGTGGTCCTGGCCTTCAGGAACTCTCACTGTCGAGGAGGAAAGGGTTTGGGATCGGATCAGAGAAGCTCAATTTTATCTTTACAGCTTAAAAACGCAAAGAGAAGGAGTTGCTCCCTCTCAAAGCTTGGACCCTTGGCAAAGCGGTCTTATCGGGACCGAATGGAGCATCATAACTACCACAGTGGGCTCTTTGGCGTCCAAACAGATTTCATGTAATCCCCTCTGGGGCGCGATCTTTCTGCGTTGGTTCGATAAGGCGGGACTAAAGCGAGGAGACAGGATTGCAATCTTAAGCTCAGGTTCTTTTCCAGGTTTTTTGATATCTTCCCTGGTCGCCGCAGAGGAAAGGGGGTTAGATGTGCTGCTTGTTGTCTCGCTGGGCGCATCTTCCTATGGCGCTAATGATCCGAATTTTCCTATCCCGATAATTCTAAGGGAACTGAGAAGGGCAGGATTTATCTCTACGAAGGCGGCTTTTTATACCTTTGGCGGAGACTACGAAATAGGAGCAGGCATTCCTCCGGATGGACTTGAAATATTGTCGCAATCTGCGATATCGGACGATGTACCGCTTTTACAAGCGAAGTCATTGCAAGAAGTGATTGATGCAAAGGTAGGACGTTTGGATATATTTAAACCTGCTTTGGTGGTGCAAATTGGCGGATCTCATGCAAATATGGGAACCGACGATGCTGTATTGTCGTTACCACCAGGTTTTTTGGATTCAAGATATGCCGAACGCGCCGGCAATGGGGTTATAGGATTGGTCCTCAAAAGAGGAATACCAGTTATACATATGCTTAACGTCAAAAGTTTATGCCGGATGACCGGCGTTTCCGAAGGGGTAGAAGTTGCAAAGAAAGGACCGAAGCCCTTCAAATTTTCAAGGGCCTTTTTAGGCCTACTATTTTTTGCCGTCTTTTTGTATAAGTATGAGCGATGGGCCTTTGAGTAAAGGTGTAAGTATCCTCTTTTTAAATGATATACATAGCAGCTTAATATAACAATGAACTCGCCTTAATTCCTTTTTATATCAGGATAAAAATATATTTTTTTGATATTCGTGATACAATTAATCTTAACCTCTAAGTTCCTCTTTATTAAAAGATGTTGCGGAGGTGATTCGGAAGCGGGAGCTTCAAGGGGGTGTTTTGATTGAATGACGAAAGATTTGATCGACTGGCCGGTGAGCTTTTGAGGCTCATAGAAATTCCAAGTCCGAGCGGAAATGAAGGACCTATCTTGGGATACCTCGAAAAAAGGCTGCAGTTTCTTGACCTTCCTTCAAAAAGGCAAATGATAACCGAAAATATGGGAAATTTAGTCTTTAACCCGGGTTCTAAGGTGTTGTTCGATCTTCATGTAGACACCGTTCCTGAAATCATGGAAGGTATTAAGTGTAACCCGTATCTGGACGGAGATTTGGTTTACGGCAGAGGGGCATCCGACATAAAAGGGTCAATAGCATCGCTCATAATTGCCCTGGAAGACTATGCACAGATAACCAAAGGGGATGTTGACTTTCCTGCGAGCATAGTTTTTACCGTCGACGAAGAACAGGGCGGCAGAGGAGCCTGCGAAGCAGTGAACCTAAAGCCGGAAGAGGTCATCGTCTTTGAGCCGACGGAGCTTGATATATGCACAATGGAAGCAGGAGCCATAGGAGTCAGACTGAATTTTTCAGGTAGGCCCGCCCATGGAAGCGATTTCGAGGCGGGAGAAAACGCCATTACAAAGGCCATCGAATTTTTGTCCAAATTGAAGGAATTACCCTTTCTCGAAGGGGAGCATCCTCGCATTGGCGAGGCCGGATTCAACGTGCAGGCTCTGTTTGGCGGTTCTGTCGACGAACTGGTCATTCCAAGCCGAAGCGAGATGTACGTCGATTTCAGGTTATTGCCAGGGGTAGATCACAGAGAGGCAGAGATTCAGTTAAGGCAGTTCTTTGAGGAGAAGGGGGTCGACTACGAGATCGACGATGTCTCGCCTTCCTTTCAGTTGGACGATGAAGTTCCAATCGCCAGGAAACTTAAGGAAGTTGCTTCAGCAAAGTTAGGCCTGAGCTTGCAAACGGGAGCTTTTAAAAGTTGGAGCGATGCAGAGCCTTACGTTACAGCGGGCATCCCCGCGATAGTTTTTGGTCCAGGAAAGCTCTCCATATCCCATACGCCCTTTGAACACATCTCCTTGGGGGAAATGGATGTTGCAAGCAGGATTTTGACGGCCTTTTTGGCCTCCCTTACAGATATCTCGAGGGATGAGTTGAATATTTCAAGGGTTCGCTGAACATTCAAAAATAAAGGCTGTTTTAGGTTAAACCTAAAACAGCCAATGTTAACTTAAAAAGCATCCCTTCAAAGATTTTTTATAAACCTTATCCATTTTCCTCTTTTTTCTTTTTCTTCGAAACCCTGGCTTTTGTAAAAATTTTGGGCGTGGAAATTCTTTTCGCCCGCCCACAGCTCTATCATCTTGACGCCTCTTTTAGCCAATAAGTCCACGGCCTTTTCCAATAGCAGTTTCCCGATTCTTTTGCCCTGGTAATCGGGGTCGACCAAGATTTCATGTATTTCTCCCACGATATGGCTCTCCGGGGAAAGCCATTTGTGGTCTATGGACACGAAACCTACGATTCGCGATCCGTCAAAGGCGACCAAAAAACCGCCATCGGCTCGCCTGTAAAGCCATCCGAGATATCTTTTGATCGTCTCGATATCGGTGTCAGCGTACTCCTCTAAGCCTTTGTAAGCACGTCTGTAGAGGTCAACGATCTCCGATTCGTAGTCGGCGGGGTTCACGCTCTTTATTTCGATAGTACCTGAGGCCTCTCCCTGTTCAAAACCCCATGGCTCACCACCTCCTTCCCTAAAGAAATTCATGTAAAGGCGCTATCTTTCCCTTGGGGGTAACATACCTTACCTCGCATTCGAGCCAAAAACCAGTCCTTTTGTGGACTGTCTCTCTAATCATGGAAATTAGCTCGAAGGCGTCTTTGCAGCGCCCGCCTCCCACATTAACTATAAAGTTGGCATGCATTGTGCTAACCATGAGCCCCCCCACGCGAAGTCCCTTCAAACCCGCCTCTTCTATTATCTTGCCCGGCGGGCCGCATACTTCGTATATTTCCGCATTGTTCGTGAAGACGGAGCCGCAACTTGGAAATTTAAGGGGAAATTTGCATTTTCGCTCGGCCAGTATGTCTAAAATGCGCCTTTTGATGTTTTTGGGGTCATCGCCTTTGCCCTCGATGCAGGCCTTGAGGATTACATAATTTTTTCTTTGAAAAAGAGAGCTGCGATAAGAAAATTCGCACTTATCGCGAGATATCTCGATGAGATTTGCACTTTCGTCCAAAGCCAAAACGCTTTTTACATTATCGCCGATTGAACGCCTCAAGCTGCCTCCATTCATGTAGATAAGCCCGCCCAAGGTACCAGGTATTCCGCTGACGTGCTCAAGTCCCGAGATGCCTTTTGAGGCGGCGATCTTTGCCAAGCGAGGAGTCCACACACCGGCATCGGCGACAATACTTGTGCCGCTTGTCCGAACACTTGCGAAGGCTTTGCCGAATTTTGCCACTATGCCACGCAGGCCTTCGTCGGGAAAAAGTATATTGCTTCCCCTTCCGATGACGATAAAGGGGATGTCCCACTCCTTGGCGAAGACGATCAACTTCTGCAGGGAGGGTATGTCGCTCACATTTACCAACACATCGGCAGGTCCGCCGATCTTCCAGCTCGAGTGGAGGGCCAGCGGCTCGTCTTTTTTTAGGTCCTTTATGCCTATTTCTCTCAGTCTGTTGGCCAATATTTCAAGTTTCAATTCTATCCCTCATGTCTGCTTTGTATGTGAGATGCTCGACATTTCGTCTCGTAATAGGATATCAAACTTTCGTCATATTTCTAGGGGGAACTTCTCGAAAAAAAAGCTTCCTTCCAGAGCGCGATTTATCCTCATTAATATAATACAATATACAGATAATTTACTTTTAAAGCGTAGTATAATATAAAAAACATGTTACTAGTCAAACATATCACTATCACTAAAGAAGGGAAAGAGGTGAGGTGTGTGACTAAAGGCACTAAAGAAGTCGAGCTCGACATTAAGGAGCTAGAGGATATCGTAAACAAGGCTAAGGAAGAGAATTTAGGTTTAATACCTCTGCTCCAGAGAACCCAGGAGGTAATCGGCTATTTGCCGAAGGAGACCCTGGTAGTATTGTCGGAGATGTTGCACCTTCCCTACAGCAAGGTCTTCGGAGTAGCTACATTTTATGCACAGTTCCATTTGACGCCAAGAGGACGTCACGTGATCCAACAATGCGACGGTACTGCCTGCCATGTCAAGGGAGGTCCCAGGATAAGGCGTGTCATAGAGGAAAAATTGGGCATCTCTCCCGGCGAAACTACCGAGGATTTGAAGGCTACATACGAGATCGTCTATTGTTTGGGTTCCTGCGGCCTGGCGCCAGCTGCAATGATCGATGGCAAGGTGATTGGAAGGCTGACTCAGGAGAAAATGAAGAGAATTTTAGATTCGATGGAGTGAGGGGAGCGAAATGTGCAGCTTTAAGTTGAAAGGCCCCGAGGATCTTGAGAAGTTGGCCGAAGAGGCCAGGAAGGAGCTGGTAATTAGGGAGGGTGCTGAATTTACGGTAAAAGTCTTCATCGGATCGCTAAATAACAGAGAGACATATAAAAAAGTGGCCAAGGCCTTTGTGGATGAAACGAAAAGGGCTAACGTCAGAGCCAGGGTGATAATTGCAGAGGGTGAAGCTGCTTCTGGTTTCGACCCCCTCGTCGAGATAAATACACCGCGGGACGGCGTTGTTCTTTACGCAAACATCACTCCCGACAAAGTTCCCATCCTGGTAAGAGAGCATTTGGTAAGGGGAAAAATTGTTTCTGAGTGGATCATCTCTCAGAAGCGCAGCCAGCATGTGCTCTTTAGCTGGCATTAATTTCTAATGATATATTGGAGAGATTGTCATGTCAGTTAATTATCGTGCAAATATTTTGTGTTGCAGAGGTACGAGTTGTACGGCGGGCGGATCCCGTGAGATATTGGAATCCTTTAGAGAACAAATAAAGTTGCATGACCTAGAAGATGAGGTCTCCCTTTCCTTTTCCGGTTGTCACGGGTTGTGCTCCATAGGTCCTATCGTGGTGATATATCCGGAGGATATATTTTATTGTCAAGTAGAGCCAGAAGATGTGCCTGAAATAGTGGAGAAAACCCTTATTCGGGGCAAATTGGTGGATCGACTTTTGTTTAAAGATCCTATAACGTATGAAGCTATCCCTCACTATCATCAGATTCCCTTTTACATGAATCAGACGAGAATTTTGTTGAGAAATTGTGGCCTCATAAATCCGGAACGCATCGAGGAATACATAGCAAGAGAAGGTTACCAGGGTTTGGCCAAGGCGCTTTATAAAATGTCTCCGCAACATGTCATAGAAGAAGTAAAAAGCTCAAATTTGAGAGGGCGAGGAGGCGGCGGTTTCCCAACGGGGGTTAAATGGGATTTAACAAGAAAAAACCCCGCGGAACCTAAATACGTGATTTGCAACGCCGACGAAGGGGATCCGGGAGCCTTCATGGATCGAAGCTTGATCGAGGGAGATCCTCATGCTTTGATCGAAGGGATGCTCATCGCAGGCTATGCTATAGGAGCGCAAAAAGGATTCATTTACTGTAGGGCCGAATACCCTTTGGCCATACAGAGGCTGAAAATAGCCATTGACCAGGCTAAGGAATATGGTTTGTTGGGAGAAGGCATTTTAGGTTCCAACTTTAATTTCGACATAGAAATAAAGGAAGGCGCCGGAGCCTTCGTCTGTGGCGAAGAGACGGCCTTGATTGCCTCTATAGAGGGCCGAAGGGGAGAGCCCAGGCCGCGGCCACCCTTTCCCGCAGAAAGGGGTCTCTGGGACAAGCCGACGAATATAAACAACGTAAAAAGCTACGCCTTCGTCCCCCAAATCATTTTAAACGGTCATGAGTGGTTTTCCTCCATCGGCACGGAAAAAAGCAAGGGGACGGCAGTGTTTGCCCTGACCGGCAAGGTAAAAAACACCGGATTGCTTGAAATTCCAATGGGAACGACTATAGGGGAAATCATTTTCGATGTGGGAGAAGGTGTGGCCAAGGACAGGCAGTTCAAGGCAGTGCAAACGGGAGGCCCTTTGGGAGGATGTCTTCCCTCTGACGCTTTAAACCTCCCCGTCGATTTCGATTCCCTCACGGCTTCCGGCGCCCTGATGGGTTCCGGCGGAATGATCGTCGTGGATGAGACTACCTGCATGGTGGAGCTCGCTAGGTTCTTCCTGCAGTTTGCCGTGGCTGAATCCTGCGGGCAATGCACCCCCTGTCGGGTTGGCGGAAACAAGATGCTCGAGATACTCACGCGGATAACAAAAGGACAGGGCAAGATGGAAGATTTGGATATGCTGGAAGAGATAGCGAAGTTCATGAAAAAAGCTTCTCTCTGTGCTCTCGGACAAGGTGCTCCAAATCCGGTGTTGTCGACGCTCCGTTATTTTAGAGATGAATACGAAAGGCATATATTGGACTTAAGATGTCCTGCTGGGGCGTGTACGACTCTTGCGCCCTCCCCCTGTCAAAGTGCCTGCCCTGCAGAGGTAAAAATTCCCATCTATGTTTCTTTAATATCGGAAGGAAGGTATGACGAAGCGCTGGATATACACAGGGCATCCAATCCCTTCCCTTCCGTTTGTGGGCGGGTTTGTCCCTCTTTCTGCGAAGATAAATGTAGGAGAGGAGAGGTCGATGAACCCGTTGCAATAAGAGATTTGAAGCGCTTCATGGCCGATCGCGAATCTGAAGAATGGTTCCCTAAAGCTTACGAACCAGATAAAGGAAAAAGCGTAGGTATAGTTGGGGGCGGACCGGGAGGCCTTACCGCAGCTTTAAGATTGGCTCAACTTGGATATGAAGTTTGCATTTATGAAGAAAGCTCGGAACTGGGCGGCATGATGAGGTGGGGCATTCCCGATTACAGGTTGCCCAAGGACGTGTTGAGAAAGGAAATAAATTCGATCTTGAACGTCGGGAAAATCGATGTCAAGTTAAATACTAAAGTAAGTCGCGATATCACAATTGAAGACCTGTTAAAAACTCATGATGCCCTTTTGCTGGCCATAGGGGCACAGGGCTCCAGGGATTTAGGAATTCCTGGCTATGAGCTTTCCGGCGTCGAAAGCGGCGTTTCCTTGCTGCGAAAGCTAAATATGGGCGATGACCTCTCCTTCGTCAAGGGTAAAAGGGTAGTAGTGGTAGGCGGAGGAAATGTCGCCATGGATGCCGCACGATCCCTTCTCAGGCTAGGGGCCAAGGAAGTTCACCTGGTCTATCGAAGGGAGCGCAAAGATATGCCTGCCCTTGTGGAAGAAGTCGAGGCTGCCGAGGAGGAGGGAATCCACTTCGACCTCAGCACACGCAGGTGGCGCAGACGGAGAATATCGGCAGAAGAGGAGAGGGTTATATTCCATTATTTAACATCTCCCGTAAAGGTGCTCGGAGAGAATGGAAGGGTTACAGGATTGCTTTGTCAAAAACTTAAACTTCACGACGAAAGTGGTAAAAGCCAGTTCGATTCCTCGGCCAGGAAGGTCTCCTTTCCGGTGAAAGGAAGCGAGTTTGTTCTTGACGCTGATGTAATCGTTGCCGCCATAGGGCAAAAGGTAGAGCAACCCTCATTGGAGGATTTGGGCATCAAACAACACAGGAATGGCACGATCTTGGTAGATGAGAGGAGCTTGATGACCAGTCGGGAGGGCGTATTTGCAGTTGGAGATGTAGTGTTGGGGCCAGCAAGCATAGTGGAAGCCGTCGGCCAGGGAAACAAAGCGGCACGGGCAATCGACAGGTTCCTAAGAGGGCTATCCCTTCCTGAACCGCCTTCATTTATCGAAAGACCGGAGCCGCAAAAGTATGAAATTTCCGAAGAAGATGCGGAGCGACCGAGGGCTAAGACGTCCATATTGTCGCCCGAAACGAGGGTTTACGATTTCAGGGAGGTCAACTTGGGTTTTCCCAACGAAGCTGTGGCCAGGTCGGAAGCGAGAAGATGCCTTCGATGCGACCTGGAAGAGCGCTAAAGGAAGTGTTGACGATGTCTGATATTACCTTGGAAATTAACGGCAGGAAAGTTCAGGGGAGCTCGGGAGATACGATACTAAAGGTATGCGAGAAAAATGCTATTGTCGTGCCTACACTGTGTCATTTCGAGGGCCTTGCCGATATCGGAGTTTGCCGCATGTGTCTGGTTGAGGTAAAGGGCGCAAGAGGTCTCGTTCCAGCCTGCACAACGCAAGCTACGGATGGCATGGCGATAGTTACCGAAAACGATGAAATCAGGGATCTCAGGCGTTCAAATCTCGAAATGCTCTTTTCCGAGCGAAACCATTTTTGCATGTTTTGCGAAAAGAGCGGAGATTGCGAACTTCAGAAATTGGCCTACGAGTACGGCTTGGACCACATCAGCTATGGTTTCTTTTGGCCCGAATTGCCCATGGATATCAGCAGAAAATATTTTTTATACGATCAAAACCGCTGTATTCTCTGCAGGAGATGTCTGAGGGCCTGCGAAGAGTTGGCCGGACATTCCGTTTTGACAGTTCGAGACAGGGGGCCCAAAAGTATGATATGTGCTGACGTCGACCTTCCCTTCATCGAATCTACCTGTGTCTCTTGCGGAACCTGTTTGCAAGTCTGCCCAACCGGGGCCTTGGCGGACAGGAAGAGCACATACATCGGAAGGCAAGAACATATGACTAAAACGAGAAGTGCCTGTGCCTTCTGTAGCGTTGGCTGTGAAGTAGAGATATCCTCGCGAGACGGCGAGCCATTGCGAATAGAAGGAATATTCGGCCAGGGGCCTACTTCCGGGATTTTGTGTTCAAAGGGAAGGTTTGAGCCCCTTTTCGAGGTAAATAAAAGGCTGGACAGACCGCTATTGAGGGAAGATGAGGGCAAAAGAAGCTTAAATCTAAATGAAGCCTTGTCTGTTTTAGCAAAAAAGATCAAAGAATGGGGAATTAATTCCTTTGCGGGATTGATATCCCCTCGAGCCACAAACGAAGCTGCGTTTCAATTCAAAATGCTGTTTGGCGATAACGTCTTTTTAATCGATTCCTTTTCTGTGCCCCTTGGCAATGCCTCTATTGAAGAAATCGACGATGCAGATTGTATAGTCGTTGTCGGTGCAAATCTGGACGAGGAATTTAAGGCCCTAAGTTCCTTCGTCAAGAGGGGCGCGAATCTAGGATCGACCGTCGTAGTCATGGGTTCTGCCGGGGCAAAGGTAGATATTCGTGCGACATATCGCTTTCATGATGAAGATATTGACTCTCTGAGCGAGGTCATGGGAAGGTTCTCTAATCCCCTTGTCGTCTATGGGCCGGGGACGAAAAGATCGGTTATGGAGTTTTTATGGGGGCTACGTCCCGGCGTCAGACAGCTTGGCCTGGCTCGAGGAAGCAACATTCGCGGTATTGAAAAGTTGAAGATCAAACCTTGGAAGAAAGACAAAGGGTTCAGAGGCTTATACGCTCTGCTGGGCGATTTCGAAGTTTCCGACGATTTGTTGGGACAACTGGGCAATGCCGAATTCCTTGCGGTACAGTCTTGCTACGAAAATGAAGCGGTAAATTACGCCGATTTGGCCTTGCCTTCCAGGCTTTGGTTCGAACGTTCGGGCACTTATATAAATACCGAAGGAAAAGTTAGACATCTCGAGGCCATACCTGAAATTGCGCTGTCCCTCCCTTCGGATGAGGAAATCTTAAAGGGTTTAATTAAACTGTTGAGTTAAACCGTAACATTAAATTAGTATATGTCCTTAAAATATAATATATGGGAATGTCTCAGACATTCCCATATATTTTTAGGATATATATTATTATTTTATTTAAAAGCTATTATCGCTTATGCCGTCAATGAAACCTGACTCATCTCAACGGGTTGCATATCTTTAATCCAATCGCCGTTCTCGTCTTTAAACCATGTGCCATAGCTTCCAAATATTTCGGTAAAAAGAGTATCTTGTAATATAAACCAGTTACCGCTTTTATCTTTCAACCACATATTTAAAACCTCCCAACCAGGAAAATTTTTTGGTGAAAATCAGCCCTTCCTTGTTGTGAGGCTTCGTCTTATTCGTCCTGGGCGTCGAAAGAAACCGTTCATATCTGTGATCCCCCTTTTTTCCTTGGAAGATTTATATCACATCCGAAGAACATTGTCAACTTAGGTTTACTAAAAATCTATAAATCTTATATAAGTTTATGCAATCGTTTGCATTTCGATCCCTTGCGCTTTATTAGCGGCCGAACGCTTTTTTTGCTATAATATATTTGGCTTAATAAAGTGGATACCCCGATGGAGGTCCTGTCTTGAAATTTTCGTCTAATAACGATGATTTTGCTTTTTTGGGTGACGTTGTGGCTTTGATCAATGCAGAGAAAGGTGCGTTGATCTACATGCGGAATGGGAAGATACTGGAGACAGATAAAAGCGTCAAGGCATTGAAGAGAAAATACGAGGAAATCTTGGATTATTATCAAAAAAATTGGCGGGATAGATAAAACCAAGACTATGGGATATGAAATGCAAAGGGGAAGTGGTGAGTCGATGAAGACAACAGTCGCTGATTTAAAGGAATATACTGCAAACGATATACAGATTTTGGAAGGCCTTGAGGCGGTCCGCCGCAGGCCGAGCATGTACATCGGCGATACGGGCATCAGAGGCTTGCATCATCTGGTCTACGAAGTGGTGGATAACGCCATAGATGAAGCAATGGCGGGATATTGCGATCAGGTGAGCGTGATCGTTTATCCCGATGGCAGCGTGTCCGTGGAGGATAACGGAAGGGGTATACCCGTAGATACCCATCCGAAGGTGAATAAGCCTGCGGCGGAAGTGGTGTTGACGATTCTCCACGCCGGGGGCAAATTCGACAACAAAGCCTACCAGGTATCGGGTGGGCTGCACGGTGTCGGCGTATCCGTCGTCAACGCCCTTTCGACATGGCTTGAGCTTATCATATGGCGTGACGGGATGGAGTGGCATCAACGCTATTCCAGGGGTGTTCCCCAGTGCGAATTGACCCCTGTGGGCAAGGCCGATCGGACTGGCACTAAAGTGCACTTCTTGCCCGACGATACTATCTTTGAAGAAAAGGATTTTTCCTTTGACGTTTTAAGCTCCAGGTTGCGGGAAATTGCCTTTTTGGTGCCTGGCTTGAAGATAGATCTGAAGGATTTGAGGAACAACAAATCTGTTGCCTTTAAATACGATGGCGGTGTGATTTCCTTTGTGGAGTATCTGAACAGAGACAAAAACCCTCTGTTCAAGGAACCAATTTACATAAAGGGAGATAAGGACGATGTCCTTGTGGAAGTTGCCCTCCAGTACAACGATTCCTTTCAGGAGAGGGTCTTTGCCTTCGCCAACCTAATCCATACAGTAGAAGGCGGCACACATGTGGTGGGTTTCAGGACGGCTTTGACCAGGGCTGTAAACGAAATGGCGAGGAGGCAGAAACTTTTAAAGGACAAGGATGCAAACTTGTCGGGCGATGATTTGAAAGAGGGGCTTACTGCGATAATATCGGTTAAGCTTAAGGAGCCCCAATTCGAAGGACAGACCAAGACGAAGCTTGGTAACAGCGATGTCAGGGGTATAGTGGATTCGATCGTTTACGATGGGCTGATGGCCTTTTTGGAGGAAAAGCCCGATTGTTTGAGGCCTATCGTTGAAAAGGCCATAAAGGCAAGGCAGGCGAGGGATGCAGCGAAAAAGGCGAGGGAGCTGGTCAGGCGAAAATCGGCCTTTGGAGGGCTGGACTTGCCGGGCAAGCTGGCCGACTGTTCCAGCAAAGATCCCGAAGAGTGCGAGCTTTACATAGTGGAGGGAGATTCGGCGGGAGGCAGCGCAAAACAGGGCAGGAACAGGACCTTTCAAGCGATACTACCCCTTCGCGGCAAGATACTCAACGTCGAAAAGGCGCGCCTCGACAAAGTTCTGTCAAATGCCGAAATCAGGACGATTATTCAAGCCCTAGGTTGCGGAATAGGGGAGGATTTCGACGTCAATAAACTTCGCTACCATAGGGTCATAATAATGACCGATGCCGACGTCGACGGCGCACATATCAGGACCCTTTTGCTCGCCTTCTTTTATCGTTTCATGCCGGGAATAATCGAGGGAGGGCACCTCTATATCGCTCAGCCCCCTCTTTATAGGGTACAGGCGGGCAAAAGCGAATATTACTGTTACTCCGATAAGGAGTTGCGCAATCTGGCGGACAAACTTGCTAACAAGAAGATATCGGTGCAGCGTTACAAGGGCCTTGGCGAGATGAACCCCGAACAGCTGTGGAAGACGACGATGGATCCCAACGAAAGAATACTGAAGCGCGTTGATGTAGAAGATGCCCTCGCTGCCGACGAGTATTTCACGATATTGATGGGAGACAAGGTGGAGCCCCGAAGGGAGTTTATAGAGAGCCACGCTAACGAAGTGAGAAATTTGGATGTATAATTTGCTATAATGACTAAAGTAATAGATTTTTCGATAAAGGGGCTACATTATATCAGATATATTTCACGAAAGAGTATACCTGCGTGTTAATGAAAGATTCTAAAGATGAGCACAGCTTTTGCAAGCTCGAGAGATTTGGGAGCGCGGGTTTGGTTCCCCTGGATTAACCTTGAATAAATAATTTTGGAAGTCTTTGCGGCTTAAAGATATAAAATAAAGGGAGGAGGATTTCCTCCCTTTATTTTATAGTTTTTATTATCTTCGCGAAGGAGGAAGGCCACATGGAAATTTCGTACGAAAGATTGGTTTCTAAGGCAGAAGATGCGGTCGATCGATATTCGGGCGAAGCTGTCGCTTTGAGCGATTATCTGGCAGAACATCCCGAGGTCTCGGAAAGGGAATTTCAGTCTAGCAAAAGACACGCGGAGCTGCTCCGCCGTCACGGTTTTGAGGTCGAATACCCCTTTTTAGACATTCCCACGGCATTTTGTGCAAAAAAATCCAACGGAGAGGGTGCGAAGGTGGCTTTATTGGTCGAATACGACGCCCTTCCCGAGATCGGCCATGCTTGCGGGCATTGTCTCCATGGTGCCATGTCTACCCTTGCCGGCATAGGGCTGGCTCCTCTCCTGGATGAGGGAGATATCAAAGGCACCTTATTTGTTATAGGGACTCCAGCAGAGGAGACGAACGGAGCGAAGGTCACTATGGCGGAAAAGGGCGTGTTCGATGATCTTGATCTTGCCGTCATGATTCACTCTTCCGGGAATAAAAGCTACGTCAGATACAGGAGCCTCGCCATGGATGCCATGGAATTTAGCTTCAAAGGAAAACCCGCCCATGCGGCAAGTTGCCCCTGGGAGGGCCGTAACGCCTTGAATGGCGTTCAGCTGTTTTTTCACGCCCTGGACATGTTGCGCCAGCACATTCGATCGGAAGCGAGGATGCACGGGATAATACATAGAGGTGGCGATGCGCCAAATATCGTTCCGGAAGCTGCTGCCTGCAGATTTTACTTCAGAGCGCCCACCAGGGCTTATCTGGATCATTTGGTAGAACGAATCAGGAAAATCTCCCTGGGCGCGGCCATGGCAACGGAGACGGAAGTAGAGATGAAGAACTTCGAATTTAGCTTCGACAATATGTTGAGCAACGAGGCGGCGGAAAGTAAGATGGAGGAAATAATGAAAGGCCTTGGCATAGAAATAAGCGAAGAGGAGGGTTATGAGGGTTCTTCCGACATGGGCAACGTGAGCCATCGCTGCCCCGCTTTGCAGCCAAAACTGGCTATAAGCGATGAACCTCTGGTGACCCACAGTCGAGAGTTCGCAGAAGCAGTGACGACTTCCAGGGCGCACGAGGCTTTGATCTTAGGCAGCAGGGCTTTGGTCAGGATGGCCCTGGCCATTTATTGCGACGGAGATCTTAGGAGGGCTGTCAGGGAGGATTTTGAAAGGGCCAAGCATGGGGAAGAACTTTTTTGATCAATGTTTAAGAGGTGATAATTGATGATTTCTTTGGAAGACGTAAAGAAGGCGAGAGAACGAATAAAGGATTGGATTCACGAGACGCCGCTTTTTTCTTCGGCTACCTTCAGCTTATGGTCCGGAAACGAGGTTTATCTAAAGGCGGAAAATTTACAGAAAAGCGGAGCCTTTAAATTCAGGGGAGCGATGAACTTCATGCTTTCTATGGATGAAGAGGAGAGAAAAAAGGGAGTGGTTACGGGATCCTCGGGAAATCACGGTCAGGCCCTTGCCTGCGCAGCCAAGATTTTGGGTGTAAAGGCGATAGTGGTAGTTCCTGAAGATGCTTCTTCCGCTAAAGTGGCTGCTATCGAAGGATACGGAGCACTTGTAGAAAGATGCGGACGTTCGTCGACGGAACGCATATCAAGAGCTATGGAGATAGCAGAACAAAGAGGGATGACCTTTGTACCCCCCTTTGACCATCCTTGGATCATGGCAGGTCAGGGAACGACTGGTCTCGAGATCCTGGACGAATTGCCCGACGTCGATGCCGTCCTTGTCCCATGTGGTGGTTGTGGTCTGATCTCAGGAGTGGCCACGGCCCTAAAGGAATCCTCTAAAAAGGTCAAAGTTTACGGTGTAGAACCTGAGAGGAGCAACAGCACCTATTTGTCCCTTAAGGCCGGTCACATAGTAGAACTTAAAAACATCGAGACGATTGCAGATGGCCTGAGGACTGCAAGCCCCGGGAAGATTACCTTTCCGATAGTTCAGAAATATGTAGATGATGTCCTTCTGGTGTCGGAGGAGGAAATTAAAAATACGGTTCTCTTGCTTCTGGAAAGGGCTAAATTGCTCGTGGAGCCGTCGGGAGCGGTACCCGTTGCCGCACTTTTATACGGGAAAGTTCCCTTTAAGTCCAAGAAAACAGTGGCCTTGATGTCGGGCGGAAACGTAGACCTCTTGACCCTTAGTAAGTGGATAGAAGAATCGAAGGCATAAAAGTGAAACTTTTGGTCAGCGCCTGTCTGGTAGGATGTCGCTGTAGATATGACGGCAAGTCCTATGAGGATGAAATTTTAAGGGCCTTAGTTGAAAAAGGCCTGGCGTTATCGGCTTGCCCGGAGGTGCTTGGAGGGTTTGCAATACCCAGGCCCAGGGCTGAAATAGTCGATGGGACGGGAGAGGACGTTTTGCTTCGACGTGCCAGAGTCATAAATGAAAACGGAGAGGATGTAACGCCACAATTTGTTAGAGGAGCTTTTAAGTTTTTGGATTTAGCGATAAAGAACAACATTAAATATGCTATCTTAAAGGATAAAAGTCCATCCTGTGGTGTATATAACATTTACGACGGATCCTTCACGGGTAAACTTAAGCAGGGCAGAGGTGTATCCTCTGCCCTGCTTCGTAAATGGGGAATAATTATATATTCCAGCGGTCAGATAAAATAAATGCCCATCGCAAAATACCTCCGTTATTTTCTGTCATGGTCTGCTCTATATTGCTATTTGACATGAATTTATTTAGAGTTTAAAATGAAATAAGATTAGGGTTACCTAATTATATGGAGGTGATTTATTTATGGACGTTATAGAGGCCATTCAAAAGAGGAGAGCCATTAACTTCTTCGATTCCGCTAAGGAAGTACCTGATGAAACGATACAGAAATTGCTCGAGCTCGGCAGCCTTGCCCCATCTTCTTTTAATTTGCAACCCTGGGAAGTCATTGTAGTTAAAAATCCCGAGAGGAAGAAAGCCTTAAGGCGCTGTGCCTCCGGCCAGCCTAAGGTGGAAGAAGCCTCGGCAGTTTTGATATTCATAGCCGATCCAGGTGCTGTGGAAAAGAACCTGGATAAAATACTGGACAAGAATGTCGAGCTTGGCTATATGAAACCGGAAGGACGCCAGGGAACGACAGAAATGGTCCATAACTTATACGGTCCAAAGGAAAGCGTCAAAAGGAAGATCTTCGCCGCCAAGAACACGGCCTTTTTCGCCATGACCGTCATGATTGCCGCACAGGGCCTGGGGCTTGAAACCCATCCCATGGATGGTTTCGATGAGGAGGCCATAAAGAAAGAGTTCGGCATATCGGAAGATAAGATCATACCCTGTATCGTTGCCCTTGGCTATATGAGAGAGGGGATAAATTTACTGCCCAGGTTCCGCTTCCCCGTAAAGGAGATAGCGAAGTTCCTTTAAATTCATCGTAAGATCAGGGGGGAAGAAAGAAAAACCTCTTCTCCCCTGATCTTTATCCTTAGAGGGAACCGCCCAATAGTTTATTGGCGATGGAACCTATGACGAAGGAGATGGCGGCGACGCCGAAACTCACCAAAGCCATTTCGGTGAACATTGGCTTAAAGCTGACGGACCTCACGACGGAAACGAAGAAGGTAAACAGAGCAATGATAATGAGGGCGTTGATCAAGCTCCATGCCAACGCTGCATATACCGAAGAGGATACGAAAAAGGGAAATATGAGCAAAGCGACTGTTATGATGTAAGCCACTCCTGTATATACAGAAGCCCGCAATGGGTGGGTATCTCTTTCCTCCGACTTTTGGGAGAGGTATTCCGAGGCTGCCATAGATAGCGATGCGGCGATGCCCGTAATCAGGCCGGCTAAACCGACTATTCTGCTGTTTGCCAAAGCAAAAGTCAGTCCGGCCAAAGTTCCGGTAAGCTCCACCAACGCGTCGTTTAGCCCTAATACTATTGAGCTGGTGTATTTTAGCCTCTCTTCGTCAATCAAGTCCAGCAGAGCTTGCTCATGTTTTTCCTCTTCCTTTAATACTTCTTCGGCGTCCGGAAGGAGCGTCAGAAACTTCTTGTATTTTTTCTGAGCCCTGTCTTCGTTTAGCTCCATGAGTTTTAAGGTGAAGGTAATTCCAAATAACATATTCAAAAATGAGTACAAGATAACGGCCACAGGATTTGGCCTTACTTTTGTGTTCGTATATCTTTCCCATATTGAAGCATGTCGAGCCTCGTCTTCAGATATTTGTTCTAAAATTTCCGCGTTCCTGCCGCGCTGTTTTTTAGCTAACCTCTTGTAGACGACATGTTCCGTCATTTCAGTCTTTTGCGATTTTAAAACTGCCTCTTTAGTTTTTGCGTCCAGTTTCGTTTCAATATCCTTCATCGTCATCACCTCATCCAGCGATGTTGTCGTATAATGCTAACCAAGGTATTAAACCATTCTAACATGATAAGGAGAAGGATGCAGAATGAAAATTGTTCGTTTCGTGGCCCCAAAGGGGTCAATTCATTGGGGTATAGTCGAAGAAAATGAGATCAAAGAGACAGAAGGTTTGTTGGGATCTTTTACGGGAAAGAACTTTGTTCTTTCCGAAGTGAGGCTCTTGGCCCCCGTTGAGCCGTCAAAGATCGTGTGCGTCGGGAAAAATTACGTCGATCACATCGAGGAAATGGACGGGGATGTAAGCAGTCTTCCAAAGGAGCCCGGACTTTTTTTAAAGGCACCGAATGCTTTGGCCGATCCTGAGGACATAATACCCTACCCTGCTTTCACTAAGGAATTCCACTACGAAGGAGAGCTTGCGGTGGTAATCGCTAAACCGATGAAAGAGGTTCCGGAAGATGAAGCATTAAACTATGTGTTGGGTTATACCTGCGCCTTTGATCTTACAGCTAGGGACGCTCAGAGGGAAGACCTGCAGTGGATAAGGGCCAAATCGGCCGATAAATTTTGTCCCATCGGTCCCTGGATCGAGACCCGGCTCGATCCCACCGATCTCGGCATAAAAACGGAAGTGAACGGACAGATAAGGCAAAACAGCAGGACATCCCTTATGATATTTTCCGTCAGGAGGATATTGAGCTACATATCTTCTTTCATGACATTATTTCCTGGAGATGTGGTTTTGACGGGAACTCCTAGCGGCGTTGGAGAGCTTCGCAGGGGGGACGTCGTTTCTGTAACAGTGGAGTGGATAGGAACCCTTAAAATTTCCATAGGCAGTCAAAAATAAATGGGCTGTCCCGAGGCAGGGCGCTGAAGAACCTCTTGCCACATGGCCTTTAGTGCCCTGCCTTCCTGAACCAATTTTTACCTTCGAGGAATCGGGCCACAAGCATGGAGGAGGCCGTGTCACCCGTGGCGTTGACCATGGTAGCTGCCGGATCGACGAGAAAGCCGATGGTTGCTATTATGGGAAAGGCCTCCGGGGGGAAACCGTATAAGCTTACGATCAGCATTTCGCCCACCAGGCCGCCTCCGGGAATCCCCGAGAGGACTACTCCGCTTAAGGCGGCAATTGCGATGGCGGTGACGAAGGTGTTCACGCCTGAGAAACTCAACCCGTAAAAGCCAAAGAGAAAGGATATCTTAAGTATGCCGCTCAAGCACGATCCTTCCATGTGAATTGTCGCTCCCAGGGGCAGGACCATGTTTCTTATGTCTTCCGGAACTCCAATATTTCTCGCGGCCTCCAGATTTACGGGCAGTGTGGCGTTGCTGCTTCCCGTTGCAAGGGCAGTAATGGCGGGGGTGATCATGTTCTTCCAGAAAGGGGCTATGCCCTCGCCATCCGTCGAAATGTAAGCATAGACGCTGAAGGCGATGAAAAAGTAGGCAAAGGTAACGGTGTGATAGACTATCATGGCTCTTGCGTATGAACCGAGAAGTTGCGGTCCGAAGTCGCCTACCAGGGTGGCGAAGTAAGCCCCAAGCCCGATGGGGGCATAATACATTACGATCTTGACCAGTTGCAACATGGCATCGGATAGTATTGATACGATATTAACTACGGGGCGAGCTTTCTCGCCGAGGGCGTTCAAACTGACGCCCAGCAATATGGAAAAGATTATCAGGGGTAAAATGTGCCGTCTCGAAAATAGGTCAGCAAAATCCTCTACCGTGAAGGCTTTTACGATTTGTTCGGCTGTGTTCAAAGGCTCGAAATCCTGAGGAGCAACTCCCTCTATCACTATGCCCTGTGCAGGAGGAAAAAATACTACGGCGGCGAGCATTAGTACGGCAGCTATGACGCCGGTTATGAGAAAAATAGATATAGTCGTTCCGAGCACTTTTCCCAAACGTTTAAGAGACGACATTCCGGCAACAGCGTTCGTTATGGTACAAAATACCAATGGCACGACTATCATGAACATTAGATTTATAAAGACGTCGCCTAAGGGCTTGAAGACCAATGCCTCTTTGCCCATTAAGGCGCCGATAGTCGAACCTACTGCTATAGATATCAGCAAGATTACGGGAAATCCGTAATTCTTTAACAAGCCTATCCTACTATCGGTCATTGCTTTCCCCCCCGGCGTCTTATTTAAAGCCTTCTTCTTCTGACAAGGCCTCTTCCGTAATAAGTCCTTCTGCCACTATTAGAGCTTTACCCGAAAGAGAGGCCTCGAAGACCTTTTCGGATGTGAGCCTCAATGCCACTTTATTTACGCCCCCCGGATTTTTAACCTTCATCGAAAGAGGAGAACCGAAAAACAGATGGGATGCGAGGCAACAGGCTATGGATCCCGTGCCGCAGGAGAGGGTGAAATCCTCCACCCCTCGTTCGTATGTCATCGCCACTATGCAGTCTTTATTCCTCTCTGCGAAGTTTACGTTTGTCCCTTCGTCGAAGATCGCGCCCTTCCGGCGCATATGGCGTGCAAGGAAAAGCAAACTGTCGCGCGGTATGTCCCGAAATCCAGGAAAAAAGAGGACGCAATGAGGTACGCCAACGTAAAAGGCCATATAGGGAATTTCTTTGTCAAAGGCGTTGATTTTCCCCTCTTTCAGGTTTGAGACATCGATTTCGCCCATGTCAATTGTAGCCCAGGGAGGATTTACGGAAGCCCTTAAGGGGCCGGCTTTGGTCTCAAAGGTCATGTCGCTTTTCGCATGGCCTTTTTCAAAGGCGTACCTCGCGATACACCTGGCACCGTTCCCGCACATCTCTCCCTCCGATCCGTCGGCGTTGAAAAGCCTCATATAAAAATCGAACGTTTTCGAACCCTCGAGCACCAGGACTCCATCTGCGCCCAGAGAAGTCTTTCTGCGGCATATCTTCTTTGCCAGATCGGATAACCCATCGTCGCTGTATGTCCCTTCTTTGTTTTCTATTATAATGAAGTCATTGCCGTTGCCATGGGCTTTTACAAAGGATATCATTCGTGGGCCGCCTCCTTTTCAGGTAACATCATTACTGAAATTTTACACTAAATGCAGGTATCCGGGACAATGGCCAAGTTTTAAACTCCGTGCTGGAAAGCGGGACGGACTAGTCCTTGAAGGAAAATTCGCCGTTTTTAAGTAGGCTTGAGCAGGCTTCCACTACCCAAGGATCGTAATACGTGTCTTTGAAGGCCTCTATTTCCGCAAGGACGGTTACTACGGGGAGCCCCTTTCTGTAGGGCCGGTCTGAAACCATGGCCTCCACTACGTCGGCGGCGGTCAGTATGAGGGCTAAGGGGTGAATTTCGCTTCTCCATAGCCCTCGCGGGTACCCGCTGCCGTCCAGTTTTTCGTGATGCTGATAGACGATCTCGGCTATGGGCCACGGAAACTCTATACTTTTCAAGATTTCAAATCCTACACGGGGGTGCGTCTTCACGAGCTCGTATTCTTCGAAGGTAAGTTTCGACGGTTTGGTCAGTATCTCCGCAGGAATGCGAATCTTGCCTATGTCGTGAACTAGGGAAGCCATATAGAGGGCCTTAACGTCATCTTCTGTCAACTGTAACTTCAAGGCTATGGCTTTGGCTAATTCTGCGACCCTCCGTTGATGACCTGCCGTGTAAGGGTCTCTTTGTTCCAATGCGAAACCCAAAGCCGATATAGTCTGAATCCATGCCCTTTCTAAGTAGCCGACGTATTCTTTCAGCTTTCGTGCGGCCCTTTTCCTTTCGGATATATCCCTATAAATAGTGTATATTCCGAAGAATTCGTCACCGAACTTAACGGGGATTGCGGTAATGGCTACTTCGAAAAGGGTGCCGTCCTTCTTCTTTCTCACCGATTCCAAATCGAGAGCTTTGCCGGAAGTTACCAGGGAGCTCAAATGAGATGCCTCTTCGAAGTAGGGGGAGTCTTTTGCCACGATCTCGTCGACATGCTTTCCCCTAACTTCCTCTTTATCGTATCCGAAAAGTTTGCAGAAAGGGTCGTTAACTTCAACGATAAAGTTGTTTTTATCCGTCAATACTATGGCCTCTGGATTGTCGTAAAATAAATATTGAAGGCGTGCTCTCTCCCTTTTCAATTCCTGTCGGGCTTTCGTCTCCTTGGAAATATCGCTCCAACTAATTGCTATGCCCTTTGGATTGACGTCTTTTAATAATCCGTGATAGGTGGCCAGCACTAGGTTTTTGCTCTTTTTTTGAGGGTTTAAGACTTGGTACGCCGTTGTTACGGAACCACCATCTTTCGATAGACATTTCAAAAGGCATTCTTTCGCCGTCGGTAAGTCCTTTTCATCGACAAATTCACAGATTGATCTTCCGATCAGCTCTTTCGGCGAAAGGCCGATGAAATATACGATGCTCGATGAAGCAGATATAACCTTTCCCAATTCGTCCGTAATGATTATTGCGATCTTGAACGGGTTCTCGTCAAATGTAGGCATGAAGGAAACCCTCTCTTTCTTTGATATGGGCAAGCCTGGGTTCTTATTATATACGTAATCTGGTTTAATGATTAGTAACTTTTCGGAATTTTCTCATTTCTTACGACAGGCAAAAGTATGATAATGTATATTTAAATCGACTGCATCATGACGGAAGATACATCCCTCTCAGGCACAAGCGTTTTTCCAGGGACAGGCATTGCAGCGTGAGGTGTCTTTTTCATATGGCCCAACAGCGGCCTTCAGGGCTGCCTCCTCAATGCTTCTTTTTATCTTTGCGAAGGAAATGTCTTCTGCGTCTAGCAAGATTTCTCTGCTTTCCCTCAACATGTAAAGCCCCATTAGCAGGTTCTTTTGGGGAAACTCCCGATTGACTGCATATCCGTAAAATTCCAGCTGCTTGCGATAAAGTTCCATGAAGGAGCCTTCGTCGAGGTCTTCGGTTATTTTGTAATCCCATATATGGGCAGTCGCGTCGTCCAGGTAAAGGAGGTCTATCTGGCCTGCCAGCCGAGTGCCCGATTCAAGCTCGAAATCGAAGGGTATTTCCCTGTAGGTTTTATATTCGGGATCTTTCGACGAAAGGATCCTTCTCAAGGTAGAGCCCAGAAAGCTGCCGGCGAATGCGGTGAGCCATCTTTGAAGAAGGGGCCAGTGGCTTTTGTCCTTTAGGATCGGGCGAAGTCCCGTGGGGAGCATCCTCAAGGTCCTTTCTAGGTTCTCGTCGTTTTCAGGGAAGAACCTCACGAGACTTTCTTCTTTCAAGTCCCAACGGGATAAGATCCAATGCACCAAACTGCCAACGTCGGGGCCTCCGTATTCTTCGGATCTCGGAAGTTCCCATTTCAACGGCAAACCCTGCCTGCAGCTCATCCTATATGCATGGGGACACCATGAAATTAAGGCATATTCAGTGGCGCTGAACTTATCGAGGGGAGAGTCGGCTATGGGCCTTATCAATTTTTTAAGGGATATGCCTCTGGAATGGGACAGTTTATTTTTTTTGCTCCCGGCGTCGCTTGTCTTCGGTGTAATTATTTCAGCTTCGTCAATGTCGTCGGGATCGGCGTATCTGCGAGCACCCTCCCAATTAAGTACGGTTTTAAGCCAAAGACCCGTTTTTTTTGAAGGGTTGCCCTGCGAATCGATTTCGTAATTGCCGCAGAGGATCAGGTGTTTCTTGGCGCGGGTGCAGGCGACGTAAAAGAGGCGCAGATTTTCTTCCTCCTGTTTTAAGCCCTCAAGGTAGTCGTGAGCTGCCTTTGAAGGCGGATTTTTCTTTCTGTCAAAGGGGTCACCGTATGAGCTTGCCACGGTGCCTACGAAAATTGACGGTACCAGGGAGGAGCCGCTTCTCGGGTGACGGGCGTATTCGAGGCCGAAGACGGCAACAACGGGAAACTCCAATCCCTTTGCGGCGTGGACCGTCATTATCCTCACCACATCTTCGTCCTCTCCCAGGGGTGTTGCTTCTTCGTAGGGAGCGTTTAGCCTTGCCGTCTTTTTGAGATAGTCGGCTGCCCCGGCGAGGTCCTTTCCGAAGGCGTCTTCATAGCCTCTTAAAAAGTGTATTAGATACCTGATGTTAGAAAAGGCCCTCATCCTTTTGTTGGAAGGAAGGGCAAGGAGCCACAGGGGTTCTTCCAGAAGGTAATTTAAGACGTCGGAAGGGCCGCGCAAAATTGCCCTTCTGCGGAGATATTCTATCTTTTCGGCCGTACCTTTGAGGTTTGTCTTGAGGTATCTCCAGATCCTCCCCTCTCCACCTTCGCCTTCTATAGAGGAAAGGGCCTTCGATACCCTTTCCTGAGATAGTCTCAAAAAGGGAGACGAAAGCATCCCGATCAGGGCAAAATCATCCTCGGGATTGTTTAAAGCGGTCAACAAAGCCGTGGCATCCAACGTTTCGGACCTTGAGAAAAAGCTCCTTTGGTCCACGAATACTGCAGGTATTTCTTCCCTTTCAAAAGCCTCTTCCAGAGTGTCGAAATAATTGCGGGTTGGAACCAGGACCACCATATCTTTCCAGAAAACTCCCCCTTCGTGAAACATCCTGAAGCGGTGCGCCAACTTCGTGGCCAGGGAGTTTTTTCTTTGGGCGGAACTTGCCTTGTTCCCATCTTCGTCTTCAGCGTTCGTCTCAAGCAGTATTTTTAAATCGCCTGAGCTATTTTCGTTTTTTAACGTTTCCGGATAGACCAACGGTTCGTAAATCTCTTTCAAGGAAGAGCTTATTCCATCCTTCCAGATATACTCGAAAAGATCGTTTATCCTTTCCAACAGATCCCTGGTCATCCTAAAAGATTCCTTTAAGGCAACGTACTTGCCGGCTCCACTTTTGGCTTTCTCGATGTAGTCGGCGAAAATCCTTAGGTCGGCGTGGCGAAACCTGTAGATGGACTGCTTAAGGTCTCCCACGATGAACAATTTTGTCGCTCCTTCTTTACCGGCGGCGATGTTTTTTATCAGAAGGTTTTGAACGCCGTTTATATCCTGAAATTCGTCGACTAATATGTATTTGTATCGTTCGACAGCCTTGGGATATTTGTTTACCATATCCTTTGCTTTGGTCAACAAATCATCGAAGGAAAGGATGTTCTTTCTTTTTTTCTGTTCCTCCCATAGGGCCCAAAGCATGCTGGCAAACTTGAGCAAGGTTTCGCGAAGGGGTCTGTCTTCATGGGCCTCCTTCGACCATTTGGCAAGAGCCACCTCCTGAGATAGGCTTTCGCGATGGATTTTCAGCCCCTTATGGCCAAAACGATCGCTTAGAAGCGATTCCAGTTCCTTTTTGAATTTTCCACCGCCTTTGATGTTCGAGAGAAGACTGTCGTTTAAGTCCAGCAAAAAATTGACCCATGTGGCAGGTGAGTCGGGGTAAATGCCCTTCCACCGATTTTGAAATTCTCTAACCCTCTCGGACAGGCCGTCGTTGTTGTCGTCTTCTGTCCTAATTTCTTCAACCCAGAAGTCATAGAGGTTGCGATATAAGTTAAAACGTTCCTTTAAGCCGAAGATCATCTCCTCTGCCCTTTTGTCAACCTTTTCAAGGGAGGCCGATTCTTTGAAGAGGTCCTCGGGGTTTAATCCTCTGCTTCCAAAGAGGGAGGAAGCTGCCTTAGAAAGTTCGACGATGGCATTTGCGCCGAAGAAGTCTAAGGCTTTTTTGAAATTATCGTCGGAAATCATTGCTTTAATTCTTTTTTTCCACTTAGTGGGGGCGTTTTGTGCAAACCATTCCCCGTCGAGAAAATCCAGGGCGCTGAGGGCAGATTGGTAGAACAGGTCTTCCTGTTGTGGCGTAACGATATTAAAAGCGGGGCTTATCTCCAAAAATTGGCTGTAGGATTTTAGAAGGTTCATGGCAAAGCTGTGAATTGTCGAAATTTGCGCTTCATCGAAACGACTGCAGGCAAGCTCCAGTCTCTTTTCTGTGTCCTCTCTTTTCTGCCGGGAAAGGTTCGAGCTTCTCACGGCGTTAAGCCAGTCCCCCAGAGTCGATAATATTTTATCTTCCATCTCTTGTGCTGCCTTTTCGGTAAAAGTGATGGTCAATATCTCATCGTGCCTTGCCCTTCCCGTTGCGACCAGCCATGCAAATCTCCACGAAAGGGTGCGAGTCTTCCCGCTTCCGGCCCCGGCGCTAACCACCACTAAATCGTCTTCCGCTAAAACTGCTTCACGTTGATTGGGTGTGGCGGTAGCCAGGAAAATCTCGGCCATTGCTTCATCATTGTTCGCCATTTTCTAACCATTCTCCTCCTTCGATTTCGCTTTTGCGACAGAGGACCTTATATTGACAGTCCTTGCAGGTCTTTCGATCGTAATGGGGTTCGAAGGACCCGGAGGTCAAGTCCTTTGCCCAACTGATCAGCTGTTCTTCGGCTCTCTTTGCGATATCCTCGAGTTTCTCGCGTTTTATTTTTATGTTATCGGAGTATCCTTCCGGGACCAGTCTCTTGTCGAGGCCTTTGTGCTCCTTTGAAATATGCCCCAGACACATGCTGTCACTGTGGCACAGGTAGAAGGCGCCTCCTGTCTTTTGGTCGGCCTTCGATAGCGCCAGGGCGTAGGAGGCAAGTTGCAATGAATTTTCGTAATTTTTGGAACCCGCAGTCTTGTAGTCCCAAAGGATTTGGCCAATTTCCTTCAGGTGGTCTATGCGGTCTGCCCTGCCGCGAAAGGAGACATCGTTTATCGTAAACGGAGGAAGCTGCCTTTCCCATTCAGTCGATGCGAAGGCTGTGCGAAGTTTTAGGTATATCTCTTCCTGAATGCGGGCAAGGCGCAGGACCTGCAGGCGAAGCCTTTCGCGATGGCGATGGAGCTTCCTGATGTGGTTAAGAAGGGGATAGGTCGATTCCACCACTTCTTCCCACAGTTGCTCCACACAAGCTTCAAGGGAAAGCCCCTTTTCAGAACTTCTCATTTTCCATGCCTTCGACCAGAGGAGGTGAAGCATATTACCGCACTTTTGAGCGTCCAGCCCTGCTTCTTTCGGTTGAAAGAGCTTTAGAATGCTTCTGTAAGCGTAGAGGGCGGGGCATTGAACCCAGGTGTCGATATCGCTTAGATAGCCTTCGTCCTTTGGTTTTACCGAGGGGATAGGCTTCCTTCTCGGGCGGGAAAGCTTGTCTTTGGGAACTTCCGCTTCGCGAAGGAACCTCTCTCCCTCGGGCAACAACTTGCTCAAGGGCCTTCGTGTCTCTTCTACGATTATATAGAGATCTTCCTTTTCACCGTCCATTTCCAAAAAGGGAGAGAGCTTGTTCGGCCTGCCCTGGGCGTCGATAGCTGAAAAGGTTAACCAGGTTTCTTCCGTGGAAGCGTATAAATGCCTTCTGAAGAGGGCTTCCTTTTGTTGTCGCCTTTCGTGCCTTAAGGGCAAGTGGATTCCTGCAAGATTGGCATTTTCGTGTATCATCCTCCTCGCCTCGTCGTTCAATAGGGGGGGATCTGTTATCTTTCCGGGCCATTGTTGTGAAGTTGCGTTTATTACTACGTATAATTTATGGGTTGCCAGAACGGGAGAGCTGTCGAAGTAAATCGTTACCGATTCTCTTTTTCTCTTCGGAGGCAGGATTCTCGTCTCTTCGGCGAAGCGATTTAAGTATTCCCATCCTTCGGCCTCGGAGAGCATGTCTTTCTGAGCCGGCCCCAACTCAGGCAAGGACTCGGCCAAAGAAAGCGCCTTTTTCTCCAAAGCTTCCAAGAATTTAGATACCTCGTACAAACTTTCGTCTAATGAGGGGTCGGTTACGCAAGCTCCTGCCCTTTTTCGGATTTCAAGCTCATCGTCGAGCAGTTTGAGAAGTCTTTGAAATAAACTTTCTACATTGGAGCCCCTTTTGATGTGGTCGAAAAAGGAGTCCCATTTTTTAATGATGCGAGTCAACTCCGTTGCGCCGCTTTTACATAATATATCGGTCCATTCCTTTGCTCCCGACGGGATCCTTTCTTTAAGAAATTCTAAGAATTCTTTAGGCAAATCGAATCCGAATAGAGGGTTGGAGAGAAGTCCTATGGTGGCAAGGAAGGGCCAATTTTCATCCTTGGCGATTTTAAGTCGCTTTACCAAATCCCAGCACATCGTTTCGTTCAAATATTTTCCCGAGCCTGACTTCCATGGAATTCGGTAAGCGTTTAAAACGTCC
This sequence comes from Acetomicrobium thermoterrenum DSM 13490, assembly GCF_900107215.1. Lineage (NCBI taxonomy): Bacteria > Thermotogati > Synergistota > Synergistia > Synergistales > Acetomicrobiaceae > Acetomicrobium > Acetomicrobium thermoterrenum. Next base: position 112,611 of record NZ_FNPD01000006.1, read on the forward strand.
TCCGCGATGTTTTTGTAAGAGGAAGGTATCTCTATGGCAATGTCCTTAAAAGTTAAGACTCCCTCTTCGACCTTAAACCATAAATTTCGTGCGAGCGTTTCTAACTCCTGCCTCGGATCGCCACAGGTGAAAAGACGAATCTTTGCAGGCCTGTCCTCTGAGACCTTGCCGATAAAGGCTTTCTCGGCGAATTGTTGTTCTGCATCGTAAAATTTATCGCCCATCGTCGAGTCCGGTTTAAATATGTCTATGCTTGCCCCTATATCGTCCAAGGTATCTATGAACTCTCGCTGAGCCCTCATGAAACTCATAAAACCCACCAGGACGAAGGGCCTGTCTTTCAATTGGCGGGCAAGACTTTCTGTGTCGAGCAACTTGCGGGCAAGGATGGGTATCTGGGCACTGTCGGCAAGGTCGTTTTCATTTAAGTAATTCAAGTATTTTTTGTAGATATGACATAAAAGACCCGTCGGTTCTGTCAGGTGGGGGCAATCATCGGTGCAGCTTTTGCAATTTAGTGTCGTCGAAAGGTCCTCGGGCAATGTGTCCTCGCCGATTAGCTCGTGAAGTTGCCGTCCTATGGTCTCTATGAAGGCAGGTTGCCCTACCGCCGGGATCTTTTCTTTCAATTCTTTCGATGATGCGAGGATATCGTGGACCAGATGCCTTACCACTAGCCAATGGTCAGGGGGGTCCAGCTGTCTTTTGACTACTGTTTCGAACCCAGATCTTCGAAGGATGTCGGAAAGTCCGCTGTACAGGTCTCCCCATTGCCATATCTGGGGCAAATTGAACCTAAATCCCTTTAAAGACAACATTTCAAGGAGCAAGTTCTTGTCCTCGCGGGAAGGTACTATGAATATGAGGTTTTTGCGGGCTTCGTATATCTCCTTTAGAGGCCTTTCAAGCTGCTTCGCCAATCTGTAGGTGTGAATGGTGATGGCCAAGAAGATCACCTCAATAAAACTTTATATTATGTGGTATATTGAATGAAGCGTAAATACCGGGGATGGACGATATCTCTGTTCAATCCTATGATATCATATGATCCGTTTTTCATGCCGGAAAATTACCGACAGCTCAAAGGGAGAGTGACTTTCAGTGGACAAAAGTAATTTTAAAAGGATATTTATGCATATATATCACCTTTTAAAACAAGAAAAAGACAGCTTTCTTACCATTACCTTCGGTACGACTATCTCTGTAATCGCAACCCTCACCCTCATCATGCCCTACAAATTTCCCGATTCCGGGCTGACAGGTCTGGCCGTACTGTCTTCCTATGTCTTCAATATTTCTCCGTCGTGGCTGTTTGCCATCGGCAACGCTGCATTGCTGGTCTGGGGATGGAAAGAGCTGTCTCCAAGGTTTGTGATACTTACGATATATGGCGTCGGGTTGTTCTCCTTACTTCTAAAGCTCCTCGAATTTATGCCGGCTCCTTCTTTAGACGATCTTTTCTTGATTGCCGTATTTGCAGGAGTCATAAAGGGGATAGGGGGAGGGTTGGTCTTCAGATCCGGAGCCTCCCTCGGGGGGACCGATATCGTTGTCGTCGCCTTAAGAAACAGATATGGCGTGGAAGTGGGAAAGTACGGCTTTTACATAAACCTGGCAGTCCTATTGATCTCCGCTCCGGTAATTGGTATCGAACGAACGGTGTACGGGCTTGTGGCTATCTACATAAGCGGAATTGCCGTTGATGGGGTGTTGAGGTCCTTCGACAGGAGAAGGCAGGTTTTCGTAATATCCAAAAAGTACGATCAGGTTAAAGATTTTGTAATCAACGGACTGGGTCGCGGAGTGACATTGCTCAAAGGCGAGGGGGGATTTACGGGACATGAACAGAAAGTAGTGATGTGTCTTTTAACTCCCCGACAGACTATGGAGTTGAAGAGATACTTGGCTATGGTCGACAAAAATGCCTTTATGGTCATAACGGAGGCTTCGGAAGTCGTGGGAAAGGGATTTAAATCTTGGAAGGAGTTGTAAGGCTCTAGGTTGGTGATTTGGTTTGACGCCTTTGTATGGCTTTATTTTGCTCCTTGGCGGAGTAGGGCTTTTTTTATACGGACTTAACGTCTGTCCCGAGAATATAAAGAAGTATCTCGGCAGAGGCGGAAAAGTATTTTTGTCTCAAGTAGGAACCAGAAAAGGGTCTTCTCTGCTCTTTGGTTTGGCCTTTTCGGTAATGGTGCAAAGCAGTGCTGCAGCAACATCATTTATCGTGGGCTTGGTAGAGGTGGGGCTTATGGCCTCCGAGGGCGCCCTAGTTGCCATAATGGGAGCAAGTGTAGGTACCGGATTGATCGTATATTTTTTGAGCCTGGACATCATTTTATACAGCCCTGTAGCCTTTTTCGTCATAGTGTTTTTTGGACGTTTCGCTAAAGGGCGCTGGAAGGAATATTTTAAGATAGCAGAGGGGATTTCCGTCGTGTTCCTGGGGATGGCCCTTATAAAGCTGGGGTCTCAGCCGCTCGTCTATTCGGAGCTGGTGAGGAACTTGATGACTTTCTTGACAGGTTCCTTTCTTCTCATGGCTTTGACGGCTTATTTGCTTACATCGATTATCCAAAGCAGCACGGCAACCCTTGCTGTAGCAATGGGTATGGCCGGATCCGGCTTGCTCCCATTTCCCTCTGTCTTGCCTATCATCCTGGGAGCTTACGTTGGTTCTTCCAGCTCAGCCCTTCTGGCGGCTTTGGGAAAGAAAAGAAAATCTCAGGGACTTGCATGGAGCACATTTCTTTACAGGGTCTTTGGAATATTGCCCATGATCCCTCTGGGTGCCCTTTATGTAAAAATAGGAGAGAGCTTGCCCATAACGATAGACGTTCATATAGCCTTTCTCCAAATATTGCTGGTATTGACTAACATGATCTTGCTGTTGCCCTTTGTCTCGTTTCTTTCCAAGATGGGAGAAAAGCTTGCCAGCTTCAGCGGCAGGGAATCCATAGAGCCCTTATACCTCGATTGGGCCTTTGTGGACATCACGCCCCTGGCAGTTTCGCTGCTTACAAAAGAGATAGTTCGAGCCTCCAATTTTTTGGAGGAATTTCTTTACGGATTGTTTCATGGAGACATAGATGAGGGACGTCTGTTTTTATTGAAGTCAAGTTTGCCCGATCTGGTCGATTCCTGTATCTTCTATCGGTCGGCAATAACGTGGATTTCGAAGGAAGATAGCGCCCTCGTTAAGGAGTTCGTCGCCACCTCTTACTCCTTAAATGCCCTTAAAAATATGGTCATCCTGGCCACGGCAAGGCTTTTTCCCCTGCTCAGAGGAGAGAGGGAAGTTGTGGGATACTCTCTTCTCCTTTCAGAAATGGAGGAAATTAAGGGCCTTTTTTTCGACATATTCACTAGCAGTCTAGGCGCCTATGCCCTGGACGATCCTTCCTTTGCGAAGAAGGCCTTTAAGCTCTATGGAGAGTTTTCCCAGATAATAGCTGAAAGAAAAAACAGGCTTATGTTATCTCATCATAGGATCGAGGGTGGCACCGAATTGATCGATCTGTTAACCCTGCTCGATGCCATTTTGAGAGAATCTCTGGAATTTGCGCGCGTAGCAAGACGTTATAATGATAAGAGTGAAGAAGACAATAAAAGATTTATCAATCGACAGGGAGAGAGGGAATTTGATCTTTAAGAGAGAGTTCAAAGAGGATCAGAAGGTTGGGGGGCTTTTCGAGAGGGACAGAAAATGGCTCTTCGAGCGGCTCAATTCGATGGCCGATTTGGTGGAACTGTCAATAAGCGATTCTTTGGAAGCCATCATGAAAAGAAGCGACGATATGGCTTTGGAGGTCATCGGCAAGGACGATGCAATAGACATCGTGGAAGTCGAGGTTGAACAGGAGTGCCTTCGCTTATTGGCTATGCGCCAGCCGGTTCGAGAGGATCTACGCTTCGTCTTTACTATCATCAAAGTTATTACGGAATTGGAACGCATCGGAGATCAGGCCGTGAATATAGCAGAAAGGGCACTGGAGTTAAACAGGGAAGGTCTGCTCAAGCCATTGATCGACATACCGAAGATGGCGAGGATAGTAATAGAGATGGTAAGGGGGGCTATCAAGGCCTTCGAGGAGAAGGATGTGGATAAGTTGGTAGAAGTTTTTAAACGCGACGACGAGGTGGATGCGCTGAACAGGGGCATATTTGCAGAGATAATTCAGATCATGGCTTCAACAAAGATGGATGATCCCTATTCTGTGAAGAAGGCCACTGATCTGCTTCTGGTGTCCAGGTACCTGGAGAGGGCCGGTGATCATGCCAGCAACATAGCAGAACGCGCCTTTTTCAGCGTCACGGGGGAGAGGATAAAGGAAAAGCTAAAGGGAAGAGCCTAGGGGGGATGATCATGGATTTTGCCTTTGAACTTAAGGACGAACTTCATCGAAGAGGTGCTTCTTTGGTCGGCTTTGCCGATCTAAAGGGTATTTCTCCGGAAGCGGGAATGCCTTTTGGAATATCGATTGCCTATGCCCTTGATCCCAACGTTATATCGCAAATAAGCGACGGGCCAACGGGCGAATACGCGGCCCTTTACCACAGGGCCAACGAAATTTTGGGCAAATTGGCGGAATTTGCTGCGGATTTCATTGTCTCGCGGGGATGGAAGGCCAAATACATTCCGGCCACAACAAATGTGAGTGCCGACAGATTAGCCACGCCTTTGCCCCACAAGACTGTAGCTACAAGGGCAGGCCTCGGGTGGATAGGCAAGTGCGCCCTTTTAGTGACAGAGCAGTATGGATCGGCCCTGCGGCTGGCCTCCGTCTTGACGGAGATGGCCCTTCCCAGTGGCGAGCCGGTAGGAAGCTCCCGATGCGGTAGTTGTGATTCCTGCGTTAGTGCATGTCCGGTTTTGGCTCCCTCGGGGAGGGAATGGAATCCATCGTTGAAAAGGGAGGAATTTTTCGATGCCGGTCTTTGTTACGAGAAGACCAGCGAAAACGCCAGGCGTCCCGAAATTGGAGCTACCATATGTGGGATATGCATAGCTGCCTGTCCCTGGACGAAGCGTTATCTTCGGTCAAAAAAATAGAGAAAGTTGAAGGTGATCTACTTGAAAAAAGTGGAAGGCATATTCGCGCCAATAGCCACCATATTTGATGAGGCTGGCGACTTAGATCTGGAAGGTTTTTGCGATAACGTCAGGAAGTTCAACGAGACTAAACTTTCCGGACTGGTCGTCCTGGGGAGCAACGGAGAATTTGCCCTGTTGAGTTATCAGGAAAAGATCGCCCTAGTGAAATCAGCTAAAGAGACGCTTGACAGAGATAAGCTTCTCATTGCAGGGACTGGATGCGAGTCTTTGCGCGAGACGATTATGTTGAGCAATGAATCGGCTGACATAGGCATAGATGCGATTTTAGTCGTCACGCCAAGTTATTACAAAAGCGATATGACTGATGAGGCGTTGGAAAGGTATTTCACGACAATTGCCGATGGATGCAAGGTGCCCGTGATGCTTTATAACATGCCCAGGAACACGGGAATAAACATGGGCCCAAGCCTTGTGGCAAGGTTGGCAAAACACCCAAACATCATCGGCATCAAGGATAGCTCGGGAAATATCTCCCAAATCGCAGAGATCATAGCAAAATGCCCTAATGATTTCGCCGTCTTTGCCGGTTCCGGGAGCTTCCTTTTGCCCACGCTCATGCTTGGGGGAGTGGGCGGTACCTTGGCTGTGGCAAACGTCTTGCCGGATTACTGTGCAGCGATCCACGATCTTTATAAAGAGGGCGACTTGGATAAGGCCAGAAAACTGCAGCTTGGCTTGCTAGACCTTAACGCAGCGGTTACAACTCGTTACGGCATCGGGGGAATGAAGGCGGCCATGGAAATTGTAGGCTTTCACGGGGGATCTCCAAGATTGCCCATACTTCCTGCCAGTGGAGCAGTAAAAGAGGAAATATCTAAAATAATAGTTGATGCATTGAAGGTTTTTTCCGAGGTTTGTGGGGGTTAGCATAAGGATAAAACGCCGAATCCGGCCAGGGACCGAAACCACACTATCATGGATGGACTCGTCTCATTTACGGCTATCTTCATGGCCACAAAGGAGGCTCCCCAAAAGATGGTTGCCAATGCTGCCTCGATAAAGGCTCGATTTCTCCGACTCAAACTCATTTTTTTCTATTTAACCCCTTTGACCTTTTTCTTTTGAGACAAAGCATTTCAGGGGGCATAAAAAAGGACGCCCGATTAGATTTTACAACCAGGCGTCCTTCGTTGCATTATTGCGATCTTCCAAGATTAAAATTCTTTGTATATATCTTTTTTGGCTCCACATACGGGACACTGGTCGAGAAGTTCGTCCAAGACGGTATGTCCGCAGACGGGGCAGATGTAAACCTTCTTGAATTCGAAATCCTTGCCCTGCTCTGCTGCCTCTTTGGCCTTTTTGTAAAGTTCGGCATGTATCTTTTCTGCCTCTAAGGCGAAGGTGAAAGACCTGACAGCTTCCTTTTCCCCCTGCATCTTGGCCACTTCCAAATAGGCGGGGTACATTTGTTCCACCTCGTGCTCCTCTCCCATGATGCCCCCGAGCAGGTTTTCTGCGGTCTTTTTAACGCCGAATACGCCGCCTGCAGTTACAGAGTGGTCGCCAATATCTCCATCTAAGACATTGAAATGGTTTCCAGCGTGGATCTGTTCGGCATAGGCTATCGCTTTAAAAAGGCGGGCTATATTTGGAAAACCTTCCTTTTGCGCGATCTCGCTCCAATGCAGATACCTCATATGGGCCATGCTCTCGCCACCGTAGGCGGAGCGCAAGAAATCGGCCGTCATTGCGTTCTTTACAGCCATTTGTATCACCCTCCCTAATATTTTATACATCATAATTTCGAAAGCATGTATAATTTAAAATAAATTCAACTTGTTTGTCAAGCAGGGTCATATTATACTCCAGATTAAGTCAACGCTTTTAGATTATTATATCAATATATAAAGCCAATAAGTGTTTTTTTGACCGTGGTTTTATGCCATCATACGAAAGGGGGTAGCGGCAATGAAGGATTCATCGAAAGTTTACGATGTGAGAAGGGCTTCCATGCGTTTTATATTGATGATGGGGCTTGTGAGCCTTTTCGGGGATATGGCCTACGAAGGTGCCAGAAGTTCCACCGGTGCTTTTATGGCAACTCTTGGTGCCAGCGCAGGAGCTGTCGGCTTTGTTGTCGGTTTTGGAGAGCTGCTTGGCTACGCCGTGCGCATTTTTTCCGGTCGCTTGGCCGATCGGTCCAAGGCATATTGGCCGCTGGTCTTTTTGGGGTATGGTCTCATCTTGTGTGTTCCCCTGCTCGCAGTGGCGCCCTCGTGGAAGATAGCTGCCCTATTTATTTTGGGCGAACGGCTCGGAAAGGCCATCAGAAGCCCTGCAAGGGATGCTTTGCTTTCATATGCCACCAAGCAGGTGGGGAGAGGTTGGGGTTTTGGGATTCATGAGGCGATGGACCAAATAGGCGCTATAATTGGTCCGCTTATAATGTCCCTTGCTTTATACCTTGGCTTGGGTTTTAGAGGGGGATTTTCACTTCTCTTTGTGCCTGCAGTGTTTATTTTGCTTGTATTGACTCTCGTGAAAAGGACGACTCCGGCTCCCCAGAGTTTCGAGGTGGAAGAAGAGGCAAAGGGGGAAGAGGAAAAGGATGCCAAATTGCCAAGGGTATTTTGGCGATATATGTTGTTCGTCTGTCTTGCTGGAGTGGGACTCATACCATTTCAGATAATGGCCTATCATATGAAATCGGGAGCATTCGTCTCTGACGTGAGCATACCGATATATTACGCCATGGCCATGGGAATAGATGCCCTGTTTGCCTTGATAGTCGGAAGGTTGTATGACAGCGTTGGTTTGAGGTGCCTTCTTTTCGTTCCCGTTTTTACCCTTCCTATACCGCTTTTTGCCTTTGCCAGAGATCCAATATCCTTGGGCCTTGGTGTCGGATTATGGGGTTTGGTAATGGCTGTTCACGAGACTATAATGCGAGCGGCTATAGCCGATATCGTTCCGCCTGCCCGCAGGGGAACCGCTTATGGCATATTCAACGCCGCATACGGTATTTCTCTTTTTTGCGGAAGTTTTATTATAGGGCGGCTTTACGACAAAGCGTTGGCTTACGTAATCCTCTTCGTTTTGCTGGCTGTGCTCCTTTCCTATTTGGCTTTTGTTATGTTTTTGGGAAAGCACAGGCAGTATCAAAAATGACCGGAAAAAACAAAAGGAGTGGCAGGTTTGGCAAAGATACACCCTATAAATTTGAAAGGGCTTTGGGAGTTGGGTTTTGCTCTTGATGAACATACGATTAGCAGTCAATTCATAGGATACGATGAATCAGGAAGAGAGCGGTTTCAGACGGAACGCAGCGTGATGGAGGATTTGCTCTATCGTTCACTCGGGTAGTAATGGCGAAAGCCGCGATAGATGTCGGAGGTGCGGGATATGCGCCTGATGGGTTCCTGACGAAAGATGAAAAGCCCGTAGGTCTGGAGGAGAATAAAGCCTTCATGTGGTTTGTCACGGCCGGCGCAGTATGCAACGAGGCACGGCTCTTTGAGGATGACGGATCCTGGAACATCGATGGCAACCCGACGGAGGGGGCCCTCCTGACCCTGGCGAAAAAGGCGGGCCTGGAGCCTGAAGAGGCCATGAAAAGATGGAAGCGGGTCGATGCTATCCCATTCGAGTCGGATCACAAGTTCATGGCCACCCTCAACGAGTCTGGCGGGAACCGGAAGGTCTTTCTCAAGGGCGCTCCCGAAGCCGTCCTCCCCAGGTGCGACAGCCAGATGCAAGAGAGTGGGCAAATGGAAGAGATTGACGAGGGCCTTTGGGAGAGACTGAGCGGAGATCTGGCCGATGAAGGTTTTCGTCTTCTGGCGGTAGCAATCGCCGACGACGCTTCAGGCAAGGATGATATTGACTTTGACGATGTTGAGAAGGGTTTCACTCTCATCGGTTTTGCCGCCATCATGGACCCGCCAAGACCCGAGGCGATAGAGGCCGTCGAAGAATGTCGCCGGGCGGGAATCCAGGTCAAGATGATCACCGGCGATCGAGCCCGGACGGCAGCTATCGCGAAAAGCATGGGGATCAGTGACAGTGAACATGTCATGACAGGACCGGAGATCGAAAAGACCACCGATGAAGAACTGGCGGATCTCGTCAAGGACATCGATGTTTTTGCCCGGGTGTCTCCGGAACACAAGCTCAGGCTTGTTACCGCCCTTCAAAAACTTGGGTACATCACCGCCATGACTAGAGACGGCGTCAACGACGCGCCGGCACTGAAAAAGGCCGACATCGGGATCGCCATGGGGAAAAGGGTACCGAGGCGGCCAAGGAAGCGGCAGAGATGGTCCTCGCCGACGACAACTTCGCCTCCATCGTCCATGCCGTCGAGGAGGGACGGACCGTCTATGACAACCTGAAAAAGACGATTCTCTTCATGCTGCCTACCAACGGCGGCGAGGCCCTGGTCATTGTAACGACCATCGCCCTTGGCTTTGTCATCCCCCTCACGCCGGTACAGGTCCTGTGGGTCAACATGGTGACAGCCGTAACTCTTGCACTGGCCCTTGCTTTCGAGCCCATGGAGCGAGACGTCATGTAAAGACCGCCGAGGCCGCCCAAGGAGCCCCTGGTACAGCTTTCGATGCTTTTCAGGATTTCCTATGTTTAAGTGCTTCTCATGGCGGGGGCTTTCGGCATGTTCGCGTGGTACAAGGCCGGTGGCGCGGGAAACGAGTTCGCTCGTACAGTGGCAGTGAACACCCTGATTATCGGGGAAAGTGTTGGTGTTGCAGATGCCCTTTACATATCTTCCCCTGATGCAGTCTGTTTTCGGAACGGTTTCGATTGGTGTGGTGGAGTGACTCCGGATTTTAGGCGTGGGAGTGGCCATTTTCCTTGTGGTAGAGGCGGAAAAAGCCTTTCTCGGCAAAATAACATGATTTTTCGGACCGTCAGGTTTATTGCTTTCTGGTAGAATTGTCCGATACGTGAAATCCGGGAAAGGATATTGTCATGGATCGGTCTAAAATGCTAAAACCCACGATTCTCTCGCTCTCGCTTCTGACAATTGTTTCCACCGGAGCAGTGGCTCCCGCACTCGGAGAGATCGGAAAATTTTTCGCGTCGTCGGACCACATGCTGGTCCAACTGGTGGCAGTCATGCATGCCGTCGCGCTTGTCCCGTCGTTGCTTCTGGCGGGTCGGGCCGCCGAGCGGTTTTCGGCAAAAAGGTTATTCTGGACGGGCTGGCGCTTTTTTCTGTCAGCGGCATCGCGAACAATATCTGGCTTTTGTTATTCTCCCGGCTTTTGATGGGCGTCGGCCTCGGCATGGTCATCCCTTTCTCGACGTCGCTGATTTCCGACCTCTATGAGAGAGAGGAGCGGACCAGGATGATGGGGCTTTCAAACTCATTCAACATGCTGGGCGGCATGTTCGCCCTGGTGCTTTCAGGGCAGCTGGCTTTCTTTTCCTGGCGTCTGCCTTTTTTGCTCTATGCGTCGGGGGTTCCGGTCATGATGATGGTCGCCTTCTTTCTGCCCGGTGAGGTTGCAGGTGAGAAAGATCCCCAGCCTACGGGTGGAAGTCTCCCCCCGAAACGTATATTTCGTCGCTTTGGAGATGTTCCTTTTTTGTGTGCTCTTTTTTATTCTGACGCCGATTTTAGCCCTGCACATGAAAAACAACGCCCTTGGTGATGTCAGGATAGCCGGTATAGCTCTCTCCTGTTCCACAATCGGGGGTTTTGCATCAGGCTTTGCCCTGCCGGTGACGAAGAGGGTGTTCAAAAAATATCTCGTTCCCGTCATGCTGACGGCCATGAGTGCGGGTTTTCTCGTCTTGTCCTGGTTTCCCATATCCGTGGCTGTTTTTGCGGCGTTGCTTCTCATAGGTTTTGCGAACCGGTCCGTTTACCCGCTGTTTTTTCTCAAAGCCACGGAGCGCACCACGCCGGGAGAATCTGTGAAAGCTACAGCCTTTCTGAGCGCCATGATCTACCTTGGACAGTTCTCGGCCCCACCCTTCCAGCGGTTTGTCGGCGTCCTTTCCGGGCGGCCCGAGACAGGGTTCCTCTATCTTTTCGTCGCACTTGTGACCCTGACGGTGGCTTTGGCCCTGTTCGCCTGATCTTTCTTTCAGTTGAAAGAAGAGACAGTAACAGAGAGAAGATAGCCGGAACAAGAGAGGAATTTTTCAGTGAGCACTATATTGATCATCCAGGTTCAAAAAAATGACGAAAGGGAAATTACCGAGGCCGTCAAAAGGGCCGTGGATCAGATCGAGGGGCTGGAAGACATTGTATCCCCCGGGGATCTTGTGCTGGTCAAACCGAATCTGGTGAGGATCCCGCCTTCCGATAACGGTACGGCCACGCGCTGGAAAGTGTCGAAAGCCGTGGCGGACCTTGTAATTGAGTTTGGCGCCAGGGCGGTGAAAAGCCCGTGGAGATGGAAAGAAAACGGTAATTCGTCCGTTTAGCGAAGAAGGCGATGGCACTTCCAACGCCTGTGGCCAACCCGCCAGGGTCGTAATCCCAAGGGCGAAAAGAACTTCCGACACAGGGGGCGCCCCTTCCCTTGGAAAGATTCGAGTTTCCCTGTTTTTCGGCCATTGTTGCAGTTTGCCCAAAACCAGTAACGTTTATTACCTAAAACTACGGGAGCGTCTGTCCTGAAATGAAACAGGCGGCCAATTGGCCGCCTGTAAAAATTTTCCAGCTGCGTCCTCAGGGTTTGTCGAGGTTTTCGAAGTCCGTGTCGTCCTTGAGGAAGTTGGACTTTTCCTCCTCGGTGGTCCGGCGGTAGCAAAGGTCGCAATGTGGGTCCCCGTCGGGCATGCAGGTTTTGTGCACCAGCACCCAGTCAGGGTTGAAGGCCATTGATTTTGCGGAGTCGATGTAGCAGTAGATGCGGCCCAGTTCTTCTTCTCCCAACTCGCGCCAGAGTTTCCCCATTTCGCAACCTTTCAGCCGCCTGATCAGTCCTTCTCCGGTCTCGATTTTTTCCAGTTCTTCATAAAGGCCGAACTCGGGCAGGTCTTCCACGTAATTCTCCGGGGTATTCTCCAGGCCCTGGGCTTCAACCCTTTTACGGGCTGAAGCCCCGACCTGCTTCCCGTATGTCTTGATGGCCCGCATGGCGAGACGCTTGCCCTCTTCGGGGCCAAGTTCTTCCACCAGAGTTCGTGCGTAGGCGATATGGAGCATGGCAATTCTTCGGCACGCCTTTGCGACCTGTTCCTTTGCCTTTTCCAGGGAAACAGTTTCCTGCTTTTCCGGTTCCAAAGCGGTCACTCTCCTTTGGCTGTTGAACAAGTTATGTTATACTTATATACGCTCCAGCCAAGATTTACAATTCAGAATTTTCGCCTTACAGAAGGGGCACCTTGCGCCGCTCAGGGGAAGGGGGCACGCGATGTTTTTACTGAGCTTTCGTGAGGGAGCGCTGTTCTGTATTCAAATAAAGGAGGTCGTTTCAGTGAAGAGACAAATTACAATGCTTTTTTCAGCGCTTTTGGTCGTCATGCTTTGCTCTGGGATTGTTTCGGCGACTCCGAAAAAAGTCGTTTTCTCAGATCTTTCCTGGGACAGCATCCAGTTTCACAACAGGGTAATGGCCTTTTTGATGGAAAAAGGCTGGGATTACGAAACGGATTTTCTTTTCTCTGAAGAAATGCCGGGCTACGTGGCCCTTGAAAGGGGAGACGTCCACGTCGTTCTCGAGGTCTGGACTGAAGGGCAACTGGAGTGGTGGCAAGGAGCGACGAAAGCCGGCAAGGTTATAGATCTCGGGACGGTCTTTCCCAACGCCCGTTCAGGATGGTATGTCCCCTACTATGTTGCAGAAGGGGATCCGGAAAAAGGAATCCCGTCAGTCAGGAGCATAGAGGATATCAGAGAGCACTGGATGATATTCAAGAATCCCGAGAACCCTGAAATGGGACGTTTTATCAACGCCCCGACAGGTTGGGCGGCTCACACGATCAACAAGGACAAGATCAAGGGATATGGTCTCGAGGACAAATTGGAGCCCTTTGATACGGGCTCGGCCACGGCATTGCGCACGGTAATTGTCACAGCCTATCAACGTCACGAGCCCATAGTCGCCTATTACTGGGAGCCTACGCCGCTTCTTGGAGAGCTTGACATGGTTATGATCGAGGAACCTCCCTATGATCCGGAAATCTGGGAGACCACCCATGCCTGTGCCTCTCCCGCCTTTACCGTTGCAAAAGCCGTCAATCCGGCCTGGATACAGGCAAACGAAGAAGTCCGGGGCCTTCTTGAGCGTTATCATATGACCCTGGAAAAGACTAACGAGGCTTTGGCGTGGATGAAAAATAATGGTTACGATGTCGATAAAACAGCGATCTGGTTTTTGAAGGAAAATACCGACTTGTGGCATCAATGGGTCGAGGATGAAGAAAAGATCAAGCGGATTGAAAAAGCCCTGAAGACAGTGTCATAGATCGAATGATTGCCGGAGCTTTGATATTTCGGGGGCCGCCTGGTGCGGCCCCTTTTTTGGTTGTGTGCCCTGCAGGGCACACCGACTTGGAGGTGAAAGTCACCAAGCAGTGCGACATGCTGGCTCTTATCATCGAGTGCGTCCTGGAACTGCGTAACAACCCGGCCATACCTGAGATGCGGACCACCGCCAACGACTACCTTGAGCGCCTCAGAAACTCCGAGTGGTTTTCCCTCCGCCAGCTCGCCCAAGAAATCGGCATGGAGTACCCGGAGGTGCTTCGGGGGTAGGTGGAGCAGGTTTTCCGGGCATTCTTGCCTGATAAGACGCCAGTCACCAGGGAACGAGGTCCCAAGTTTGTCCCAAGCGGCATCTGTATTTCCCTGCTTGAAATCGCGAGTAATCCTATATCCATTGAGATGTTGATGAAGGCCGCGGGACAGACAAACAGGACCCGGTTCCGTAAAAGCATTTTGCGCCCACACCTGGAGGCCAGGCTGATCGAAATGACAATTTTGGATAAACTTCGAAGTAGCAAACAGAAATACCGACTTATAAAAACAGACCGCGAGTTACTGGAAAAGCATCCCGAAGGAGAAAAAAGAAATGAATAAAAACTTCCAACGACAATACCAACAAGGGATATTCGATCCCGAAGAGGCAAGATCAAGCCCCTAAACTGCTGCAAAAAGTTCGTTTGAAACAGCTGGCAGCTGGCGGTCAAGAACCTCATCAAGGATGCGCTGGAAGCAAATACGGGAGAGGAACGGAAAGAAAGGCTTCAGTGAAACAAACAGTTAACATGGCTCAACCGAGGCCGTAGCGGTGAGTATTTAACCGGGTCCGAATTTACTACGGTTCTCGGGCTTGACTCTTTCAAAATTCTTTTTATACGTGAAATAGTAGAGCGATAAGTCTCTTGACATCAACTGTCACTAACTATAAATTAAAGTATGATAATGCTAATTCTAACTCGCGACACTGGAGGCGCTTCCGCAAGGAAATCATTTGCCTCTGCTTGTAAGAGATACACTGCTAAACGCAAGAAAGACGGAGGAGCTAGGTAATGGCGGAACCCTTGGTAGATCAAGTACTGCGAAAGATCGGCGAAGTTCGCAAACTTTATCACCGCCTAATTCTAATGGTGGGCCCGCCGGGCAGCGATCTCCGTTATCTCCAGCATAGCGGTAGGATTTGAACGTCGGACGGATACAGTGTTTGCACGATTTCTTGTCTTGGTAAAGGCCTTGGCAAGTGAAATCAAGGCATAGTTCTACATTGCTTTGGACCAACTTCGCGAAATTCGGTAACATCTATCGGCCCCACCGTCACAGGGAGGCGCATGAGTAGCGAAGCAAATAGCGAAATGGCATTGCGCTATTATTGCACAATTGGCCAAGCGGCTGAAATAGGCCGGACAATAATCTGGAACGGCCAGCTTATTCCCAGCTTATTGGCAAATCTGTCAGCATGAGCTTGAAATGGCTGGAGCACAAAGTTGCAAGAAGCATGCGATGATGGTATTTTTAACTGCGAGGTACATGAGGAGAAGGAAAACAATGGAAGTATCTCAACTGACCTGGATCACCAATTTCATTTGGGGCATCGCCGATGACGTGCTGCGCGACCTCTACGTGCGTGGCAAGTACCGTGACGTCATTCTCCCGATGACCGTGATCCGCCGATTGGATGCGGTATTGGAGCCCACCAAGCGGGCCGTGCTTGACTTGAAAGCTTCGCTCGACAAAGCTGGGATCGTACACCAGGACGCTGCTCTGCGACAGGCGGCCGGCCAGGCGTTTTACAATACCTCCCCCTTCACGCTGCGCGACCTCAAGGCTCGCGCGAGCCGCCAGCAACTGGAGGCGGATTTTCGCGCCTACCTCGATGGCTTTTCGCCTAACGTGCAGGAAATCATCGACAACTTCGAATTCCGCAACCAAATCCCCCGCCTGACTAAAGCTGATGCCTTGGGCACGCTCATCGAGAAGTTCCTCGACCCCTCGATCAACTTAAGCCCCTATCCCGTCCTCGACAGCGCCGGCAGCGTGCGCCTACCTGGCCTCGACAATCACGCCATGGGCACCATCTTCGAGGAGCTCGTCCGCCGCTTCAATGAGGAAAATAACGAAGAGGCCGGCGAGCACTGGACGCCACGCGACGCCGTGAGGTTGATGGCCCGCCTCATTTTTGAGCCGATCGCCGACCAGATCGAATCCGGCACCTACCTGCTCTACGACGGCGCCTGTGGTACCGGCGGGATGCTAACGGTGGCCGAGGAAACCCTGTTGCAACTGGCGAAAGAACGCGGCAAACAGGTCTCGATGCATCTTTTCGGTCAGGAGATCAACGCCGAGACCTACGCCATCTGTAAGTCCGACCTTTTGCTCAAGGGCGAGGGCGAAGCCGCCGACAACATCGTCGGCGGGCCGGAGCATTCGACCCTATCCAACGACGCCTTCCCGGGGCGTGAGTTCGATTTCATGCTCTCCAACCCGCCCTACGGTAAGAGTTGGAAGAGCGACCTGGAACGCATGGGCGGCAAAAGCGGCATCAAGGATCCGCGCTTTGTCGTGCAGCACCGGGGAGAGGAGCTGTCGCTCATCACCCGCTCGAGCGACGGCCAGATGCTGTTCCTGGTGAACATGCTCTCCAAGATGAAGCACGACACTCCGCTCGGCAGTCGCATCGCCGAGGTGCACAACGGCTCGTCGCTGTTTACGGGGGACGCCGGCCAGGGCGAGAGCAATATCCGCCGCTGGATCATCGAAAACGACTGGCTGGAAGCCATCGTCGCCCTGCCGCTGAACATGTTCTACAACACCGGCATTGCCACCTACGTTTGGGTGCTCACGAACAGAAAGCCCGAGCACCGCAAAGGCCGCGTGCAGCTCATCGATGCCACGCAGTGGTACAAGCCCCTGCGCAAGAACCTGGGAAAGAAGAACTGCGAGCTGTCCGAAGAGGACATTCGTCGCGTCCTCGACACTTTCCTCAAATTTGAGGAGACCGAGCAGTCCAAGATCTTTCCCAACGCGGCCTTCGGCTACTGGAAGGTGACGGTGGAGCGTCCCTTGCGCTTGAAAGGTATCGATCCCGAGCGCACCTACACTCCCAAGGAGATCAAGGCGCTTCGCCAAACGGCCGAGCGGGCGGAGGACGCACCGCCGGTGATCAAAAAGATTCACAAGCCTGGCACCGCGCCCGACCCGCTGTGTGGGCTCTTCGAGATGGTCATCGCCGGTAAGCCACGGGTGGTGGAGTATGAACCCGACACGGAGCTTCGCGAAAGCGAGCAGATTCCGTTCCTTGAGTGCCGGGCTTGCCATCAGCCCGGCTACCTACCAAGCCCGGAAGACCAGCGCACGGCGATCGAGGCTTTCCTGCGCCGCGAGGTGTTGCCTTACGTGCCGGATGCCTGGTACGACCCGGCCAGCGTCAAGGTGGGCTACGAGATCAACTTCAACCGCTACTTCTACAAGCCAAAGGCCCTGCGCTCGCTGGAAGAAATCCGAGCCGATCTTCTGGCGGTGGAGAAGGAGGTGGAGGGGTTGTTGGCGGAGATTTTGGGAGGCCTTACCAATGATTAAGCGGATCGAGGTCATTTCACAGTTTGGTATTTTTTGCGATTTTCGCTGGAATGACAATCTCCCGGAGTTTGCCAAGTTGAACCTAATCTATGGTTGGAACTACTCCGGCAAGACTACGCTATCACGCATTTTTCAGGCGCTTGAGCACAAGAAATTAAGTACGGAGTATTCTGAGGCACGTTTTCGACTGTTAACAGAAGGCGGTTCACAAGTGTCCTCCGATGATTTGTCAAAGAGCCCGGCTGTACGAGTCTTCAACCGTGATTACGTCGCGGCCAACTTCAGTGGAGATTACTCCGCCCCGTCCATTTTTATCGTAGGAGAGCAGAATATCGCATTAAGGAAACGGCTTGAGCAGCTCACCAAGCGGCGCACTTGCGTTGAAGGAATCGCGAGCGGCTTATCGGAAAAACAGAAGGCAATCACAAATGAACTCGACAAGCTCGGCACTGACGAGGCACGAGACATACGCAATCTGTTGGGTGACCCGAGATTTGAGCGTCCACAACTGAAGCAACGAATCGAGGATGTTAGACATAACCCTGCTATGTATATCATGACCGACCAGCGCGAATCAGAATTGCTTTCGACGCTGAAAAGCGCCGATCAGTTCTACAGTGTGTCCACAGTCACAGACAAGCTTCCAAATTTCGCTTCACTCGCTAGAGAGGTGAACGAGTTACTTAATCAGACTGCCTCTCAAAGGGCCATCGAACGCCTTAAACAGAATCGGGAAGTTGAGAGCTGGGTTCGGCAAGGTTTGTCGCTACATAAAGATGCGTCCACCTGTGAGTTCTGTGGGGGGACTGTGACAACAGCCCGACTAGAAGAACTACGCGGACACTTCTCAGAAGAGTACGAAGACCTAGTTAAGAAAATAGAGGAAACAATAAGGCACATTAATGCCAATAGTCTGAACCCGACCGTCCCCGATGAAATGCGCATTCTACCAGAGTTTAGACAGAGCTTTTCGCAGACTACCAGTCAACTTCGTGATTGGATTCAGTGGGCCACTGCTCTACGTGAACAGTTGATCCACGTGTTAAAACAGAAGCAAGGGGCGATCGAAAAGCAGCTCAAATGGGCGGGTGATCTAGGGCCTGCCGCTCAAGGACAGCAGCTTATAGAAACGTTAAACCAGATCATAGAGCAGCATAACCGCACAATATCCACAATAGACAAGGCGAAAGAAGAAGCAAAAACCGCATTGGAGCGCCACTATGCCGCACGCCACATCCTAGAGAACGAAATAGAACAAAAGAAAACTGAAATGGATATGATAAGTAAGCGGCTTGGGTGTGCGAAAGAGATCCTGAGACGTATCGACTCGCAGATTCAGGAAATCGAACAGAGGATACAAGAATCATCTGTCGGAGCCACAAAGCTTAACAGTCTCCTGAAATATTTGTTGCCGGGTAACAATATTGAAGTAGTCAGTGTTGACGATGCCCAGTTTCAGTTTCATAGACACGGTCGCGTCGCGACACACCTGAGTGACGGAGAAAAGACTGCCGTAACCTTCGCTTATTTCCTCACGAGCCTTGAAGCAAAAGGCGCAACGCTTAGTGACACGATTGTATTCGTTGATGACCCGGTTTCGAGTTTGGACTCGAATCACATATACGCGGTATACGCACTACTTGCCGAGCAGCTTGAAAATAGCCGGCAGCTTTTTGTTTCGACCCACAACGCAGAGTTGTTCAACTTGTTAAAAAGCAAATGGCTGGATGAAAGAAACGGCGGTCGCGATAAGAAAGATACGAGGGCATATTATCTGCGGCGATCGGTCAGTGCCGTTGGCGGGCCGCAAGCAGAACTGCTAGACTTACCTACGTTGCTGAGACAGTTCAAGTCAGAATATGAGTTTATATTCTCTCAACTGTATAAGTTTGCCCACAACAAGTATCCGTCATTGCATGAAGCGTTTACCGTCCCAAATCTTCTACGTAAATTCCTTGAGGCCTACTTGGGTTTTCGAAAGCCAAGCGTGCGGTCTTGGTCAAAAAAGCTGGAGTTGCTACTCGATTCGCCGGAGGCAAGAAGAGAGATCCAAGCATTGGCAGATGATGCCTCGCACCTCCAATCGCTTGACAAATCGCTGCAACATCCAGATTTTGTGCCCAATGCACAGAGGTGTGTCAAGATGGTCTTGGATGCGCTTGAGAGGAAGGATAGTGATCATTACCAGTCGCTTTGTGAGGTAATCAAGGAGGCGGCCACATGATCACCAAACTCAAACCATACCCCGCCTACAAAGAATCCGGCATGCCCTGGCTCGGCCAGGTGCCGGAGCATTGGGAGGTGTTGCCCGGACGTGCGGTGTTTCGTGAAATCAATGACCGTGGTCACCCTGACGAACAGATGCTGTCGGTAACCATCACACGCGGCGTACTGCGTCAAGCAGACTTGCTCGCGGACAGTTCCAAGAAAGACTCCTCGAACGAGGACAAGTCCAACTACAAACTCGTTCAACCGGGTGACCTGGTGTACAACAAGATGCGAGCCTGGCAGGGGGCGGTGGGTGTCTCGGCTTACCGGGGGATCGTGAGCCCGGCTTACATCGTCCAGCGGCTAAGAAGCGCCGAGAACTTGCCCCGCT
This sequence comes from Acetomicrobium thermoterrenum DSM 13490, assembly GCF_900107215.1. NCBI lineage: Bacteria > Thermotogati > Synergistota > Synergistia > Synergistales > Acetomicrobiaceae > Acetomicrobium > Acetomicrobium thermoterrenum. The sequence goes on from NZ_FNPD01000006.1 coordinate 132,300, forward strand.
ACATGCACTTTCTTCTTCGTACACCCCTTTTCGCTTCGGAGGCCGAGCGATGGTCGTATGGCATTACTTCGGATCAGTGGAGTCTGCGGGCAGAGGAGTTCAAGTGTATCTACTTCTCACTTCCACCCCTCCCCGAACAAACCGCCATCGTGCGGTTTCTGGACTGGGCGGAGCAACGGATCCGGCGAGTGATCCGGGCGCGGCAGCGGCGGATCAAGCTGCTGGAGGAGTACAAGCAAGCCCTCATCCACCAGGCCGTCACCGGGAGTATCGATGTCCGCACCGGCCAGCCTTATCCGGTCTACAAGCCCTCCGGCGTGGAGTGGCTGGGCCAAGTGCCGGAGCATTGGGAGGTGCGGCGGCTTAAGACGGCAGTCGATCACATTAACGAGCAGACGAGTACCAAGAACGATGAGGATCTCTACATAGCACTGGAACACGTCGAGAGTTGGACAGGTCGGCTTCTGGTGCCATCCGGAGAAGCACAATTTGACAGTCAAGTGAAGCGCTTCCGAGCTGGAGATGTTCTTTTCGGAAAGCTCAGGCCATATCTTGCTAAGGTTGTTCGTCCCAAACAGAGTGGCGTCTGCGTTGGTGAGTTTTTTGTCTTGCGCGCAAGGCTCGTTGTTGCACCCCACTATCTAGAGGTGGTTCTGCGATCGGCGCCAGCTATTGATTTTGTAAACAGCTCAACTTACGGTGCCAAGATGCCCCGGGCCGATTGGACGTTCGTCGGGGCAATGCGGTTTCCCCTCCCACCCCTCCCCGAACAAAACGCCATCGTCGAATACCTCGACACCCGGACAACCAAGATAGACGCCGCCATTGCCGCCACTCGCAGCGAAATCGAACTTCTGCGCGAATACCGCACCCGCCTGATCGCCGATGTGGTCACCGGCAAGGTGGATGTGCGCGAGGTCGCAGCACAGTTGCCGGAGGAGCCGCCTGAGGAGGAGGCCGAATCGATGGACGCCGACGAGATCGCTGGAGATGAGGCGACAGATGAAGAAGCCGGCACCGAGACCGTTGAAGAAGAGGAGGTTGAACCATGAAGCCCACCGACACCAGCGAAGCCGGGCTTGAGAGGCTCATCTGCCGGGCGCTCACCGGCAGTGACTGCGTGCCCCAGCCTGCTGGTGTCCCAGCGATCGTTGCCGAGACGTCGGTACCCTATGGCGGTGTGGGTTGGCTGCCCGGCGATCCGGCCGATTACGACCGCGAGTACTGCGTCGATCTGGTTCAGCTCGCGGCGTTTCTGCGCACCACACAGCCCGAGGTCGCCGAAGCGCTCGACCTGGATAACGACAGCCCCACGCGGCGGAAGTTTCTGGCGCGGCTTCAGGGCGAGGTGAGCAAGCGCGGGGTGGTGGACGTGTTGAGGGGCGGGATTCAACACGGGCCTTACCGCATCGAGCTCTTCTACGGCACGCCTTCCCCCGGAAACGAGCAGGCGCGGGCGCTCTATGAGCAGAACCGTTTCACCGTCACGCGCCAGCTGCGCTACAGCCGCGACGAGATGCAGCGGGCGCTGGACCTGGTGCTCTTTATCAACGGCCTGCCGGTTTTCACTTTCGAGCTCAAAAACCGTCTTACCAAACAGACGGTGCACGACGCCATCGAGCAGTACAAGCACGACCGCAACCCGCGCGAAAAGCTCTTTGAATTGGGGCGGTGTGTGGCGCACTTTGCCGTGGACGAAAACGAGGTGTGGTTCTGCACCCACCTTCAGGGCAAGGCGTCGTGGTTTCTGCCCTTCAACAAGGGTTATAACGACGGCGCGGGCAATCCTCCCAACCCGCAGGGGCTCAAGATTGATTACCTGTGGCGGGAGGTTCTCACCCGCGAGAGTCTGACCGACATCCTAGAAAACTACGCTCAACTTGTTGAGGAAAAAGACCTTAAGACCGGCAAGAAACGGCGACGGCAGATCTTCCCCCGCTATCACCAGCTCGACGTGGTGCGAAAACTTTTGGCGGACGCGGCGGCGCACGGCGTGGGCCGCCGCTACCTTATCCAACATTCTGCCGGCAGCGGCAAGTCCAACTCCATCGCCTGGCTGGCCCACCAGCTGATCGGTCTCGCGAGGGACGGAAGACCTGTTTTCGATTCCATTATCGTGGTGACCGACCGTCGCATTCTGGACCAGCAGATCCGGGATACAGTCAAGCAGTTTGCCCAGGTGAGCGCCACGGTAGGGCACGCCGAGCATTCTGGCGACCTGCGGCGGTTTATCGAGAGCGGCAAGAAGATCATTATCACGACACTGCAAAAGTTCCCGTTCATCCTCGACGAAATCGGCAACGAGCACCGCAGGCGACGTTTTGCCATCATTATCGACGAGGCCCATTCGAGCCAGGGCGGCCGCACCTCGGCCAAGATGAGCATGGCCTTGTCGGAGGCCGGTGCAGAGGAGGAAGACGAAACCTTCGAAGATCAGATCAACCGGCTAATGGAGGCCAGGAAGCTTTTGCCGAATGCCAGCTACTTCGCCTTCACCGCTACCCCTAAGAACAAAACGTTGGAGATGTTTGGTGAACCCGAGCCGCAGCCCGACGGAACGGTTAAACACAGGCCGTTTCATAGCTATACCATGAAACAGGCAATCCAGGAAGGGTTCATCCTGGATGTGTTGGCCAACTACACACCGATCAAGAGCTACTATAGGCTTATCAAGACCATCGAAGACGACCCTGAATTTGACGTCAAGAAGGCGCAAAAGAAGTTGCGTCTCTTCGTGGAGGGGCATGAGCACGCCATCCGGCTCAAGGCCGAGATCATGGTGGACCACTTTCATGAGCAGGTGATTGCCAAGGGCAAGATCGGCGGCCAGGCGCGGGCCATGGTGGTGACCGGCAGCATCGAGCGAGCTATTCAATACTTCCATGCCTTCAGGGCGTACCTTGCCGAGCGCAAGAGCCCTTACCGTGCCATTGTCGCTTTCTCGGGCGAGCACGAATATGGCGGGCAAAGGGTCACCGAGGCCAGCCTTAACGGTTTTCCCTCGAACCAGATCGCCGACAAGATCCGGGAGGACCCGTATCGGTTTTTGATCTGCGCCGATAAGTTCCAGACCGGTTATGACGAGCCGCTCCTGCACACAATGTACGTGGACAAGGTGCTCTCCGGGGTCAAGGCGGTACAGACACTTTCGCGCCTCAATCGCGCCCGCCCCCAGAAGCACGACACTTTCGTCCTCGATTTCGTCAACGACCCGGAGACGATCCGAAAGGCCTTCGAGCCTTACTATCGGACGACCATCCTCGCCGACGAGACCGACCCGAACAAGCTGCACGACCTTAAGGCCGACCTTGACGGCTACCAGGTGTACGCACCTGAGCAAGTTGATGAACTGGTGCGGCTCTACCTGAGCGGGGCTGACCGCGACCAGCTCGACCCGATCCTCGACGCCTGCGTCGCCACCTACATGGAGCATCTCGACGAGGATGGTCAGGTCGACTTCAAGGGCAAAACCAAGGCGTTTCTGCGAACCTATAACTTTTTGTCTTCGATCCTGCCCTACACCAACGCCGAGTGGGAGAAGCTATCGATCTTCCTCAACTTCCTGGTACCCAAGCTGCCGGCGCCGAAAGAGGAAGACCTCTCAAAGGGCATCCTCGAGGCGATCGACATGGACAGCTACCGGGTCGAAAAGCAGGCGAGCATGAGGATTGCGCTTTCCGATGCGGATGCCGAGATCGAACCGGTACCCACGGCGGGCGGCGGATACAAACCCGAACCGGAGCTCGACCGTCTCTCGAACATCATCAAGGCTTTTAACGATCAGTTCGGCAACATTCCCTGGACCGACGCCGACCGGGTGCGCAAACTGATCACCGAGGAGATTCCTGCACGCGTAGCGGCCGACACCGCCTACCAGAACGCACGCAAGTATTCCGACAAACAGAACGCCCGCATCGAGCACGACAAGGCGCTGGCCCGCGTCATGACGGGGCTGCTTCAGGATGATACGGAGCTCTTTAAGCAGTTCAGCGACAACGAAGGTTTCCGACGCTGGCTAACCGATACGGTGTTTGCTTTGACCTTTGGATAAGACGATGCCGACAGTCCGGCACATCTTGAGCCATATTTCCCTGGTTCATCTGGTTTTGCTTTTCGGTTGGCTCGATGTGTTGCGGCACGGTCTTGACCAAGACTTGATCATGCTCCGACGGAAAAACTGTCAGCGGCGAAAGAAGGCGAATCATGAAGCTCATGGCGACATTGGACCTGTGGTACGGTTGTGTATCCCGACACCCATTAGTAAATGACTTTCAGGCGGGCAGACAAGTCAGGGCAGTAAAGGTTTAAAAGTACAAGAAGCAGGCCACGCTTCTGTCGTCTCCGATTTTCTTTAGGGGAGGAAGAGCGTGGCATCTGTCCGATGCGTAGGGACATAGGGAGAAATAGGGGCAGCCTTTCCAGTGAGGAGGAAGGGGCCTTCTTTTCGTCTTTATCTCGATTGGCTTTCCAAGCCTTGGAAGAGCCGCGGAAAGCGCCATGGTATAAGGGTGGAGAGGATCTTTCAGGAGGGGGCCGGTATGGCCTGTTTCGCACATGTGACCACTATAAAGGACAATCCCCCTTTCGGCGATGACCTTGGCCAGTAAGAGGTCGTGGGTTACGAAGATCAGGGACATGCCTCTTCGGTGGTGTCCTCTTATTAGATTGACCAGATCCATGCGCGTTGATGCATCCTGCATGGAAGTGGGTTCGTCAGCGAAAAGCAGCTTCGGATCCGTTACGAGGGCACGGGCCAACATTATCCTCTGGCGCTGGCCACCCGAGAAACCCTGGATCAATTTTCTGTTCCATAGGGTTTCTCCTATGCCCAAAGATGACAAAAGCTCCTTTGCCCTCTCCAGTCCTGTCTTTTTGACGTTTAATCGGGTAATTACAAGCGGCTCCATTGCAGCTTGAAGGGCAGTAAGGGTCGGCGGCAGACCTCCGAAGGGATCCTGGGGTATGTAGCCGCAAGCTTTCCTTATCTCCCGAAGCTCTTCGTCGCCGACTTCATCCAAATATTTGCCGAAGAGGTGCACCCTTCCGCGGGTGGGTTCAATAAGGCCCAGAAGGATTCGTAACATCGAAGTCTTGCCGCTCCCCGATTCTCCTATAAAGGCGATGCTTCCGCCTCTTTGTATGGAAAATGAGACGCCGGAAAGGGCATAATTTTTTTCTTTGCCGAAGGCGAGGGTCACATTTTCCGCCGAAACTATCTCTTCTTTCAATGTTCTTCCTCCATTGTGCGCAGGGATCTGATCAGAGAGATCGTGTGGGGGTGCTTTGGATCGTTAATAATTCTATCCCTTTCGGCGGTCTCCACGATTCGGCTTCTGTGCATAACTGATATTTTATCGGCAATAGAGGCGGCCAGGGCCAAATCATGGGTTACCATCAACATGCCCATATTGCGTGCCTTCACTATTCTTTTGAGGAGATCGATTATTTCAGCTTGCGTTATGACGTCCAGGGCGGTGGTCGGTTCGTCCGCCAGCAAATAATCGGGGCTGCAACATAGAGCCATCGCAATAGCGCAGCGCTGTTTTTGGCCCCCCGACATCTCGTGAGGAAATCTACGGAGAAACTTTCGATCCAAGCCCACTTCCTCCAGAAGTTCGCCCGCCCTGGCCGCTGCGTCTGTCTCCTTCATATTCAGATGTTCTTGCATTGCCTCGACGAACTGTCTTTCCATCGCCAAGACAGGAGTGAAGGAGTTCATCGAACCTTGAAGCACCAAAGATACCTTCTTCCATCTGAATTGCCTTTTCCTGTCGTGGGGAAGGCTCAAGAAGTTTATGCCGTCTAAAAAGACTTCACCCGATGTCTTGGATCCTCTGGGCAAAAGGGCAAGGGATGCGTAAAGGAGGCTGCTTTTGCCGCTGCCCGATTCTCCTACCAATGCCACTATCTCACCTGGTGAAAGCATTAGATTGGCGTCTGTAACGGCTTCGACGCCGTTGGGGTAGGTAACGCTTAAATGGCTAATCTCCATCATTTCCTCAAACTCTCCTTCAATCGCGGATCTGTTCTCTCCTCGAGTTGCCTTCCTATGCCGATAAAGGTAAGGCATATCGCGGCTATTCCCAGGCCAGGTGGAAATATAAGCCACCAAGCGCCTCCTGTGAAGGCGCCAAATACGTGAGCTTCGTGTAACATCCGCCCCCACGAGGGCATTAAAGGATCGGAAAGGCCCAGAAAAGAGAGCCCCGCTTCGGCCAGTATCGCTCCAGGCACGCCGAGCGCCATTTGGGCAAGCAGAAGAGGCAGCGCTTCCGGCACGAGATGTCGGGCCAAGATGTATCCCGTTGGCGCTCCCAGGGCTCGAAGGTTTTCAATGTAAGGAGCTTCTCTGATCGATAGTGTCATAGCTCTGACGACCCGTGCCGTTCCCATCCAGGAAAAAATGGACAACACCAGTACTATCTGCCAGAGCCCTCTTCCCCATATCCCTGAAATAACCATCAATATCGGCAGAGTCGGTATGGCAAGCAAGACGTCGATCATCCTCATTATCGCCGAATCGACGAAACCGCCCAAATAACCTGCCAGCAAGCCCAACCCCATTCCTAGCGTAGAGGCCAGCAAAGTGGCGGATATTCCCACCAAGAGGGAAATTTTGATGCCCTCCACGAAGAGGCGTAAGACATCTCTTCCCCTTTGATCAGTCCCAAAGATACCCCATCTTCCGACGTGGATGTCCAGGTTCAGATCGATGGTCGCATCCTCGTCGGATTTAACGATTAATTCGTATATGCCCCTTTCGGAGAAGGCGATCTCCGAAAGGTCTGAGAAGGGATCCATGCCCAACTCTAATTTCAGGGGCACATCCCTGGAATCGATGTCGATATCGAACCTTTTGGCTCCCGAGAGATCCGCCAATTTGTAAGCTCCGCTTGGCGTTACGAGTAAAATAAAGGCTCTTTCGGGAGGTCTGTCGAAGGATACGGTGCCTTTTAGAGAGAATGTCGCAGGAGGATTGCCGTCCCATTTGAAGGAGAAGATCTGGTCCTTCACACTGTAAGATCGGGGAGCCGGCGATTTAAGGTCTAGCCAGAGTGGCTTGGAAAAGGGCGGAGCTACCGTTTCGTTTGCAGGTCCCATGAAAAGCGGGGCCAAAAATGCCAAAATGAGGAAGATGATCAGGATGAGAATGCCGTAACGTCGCAAGATCATCGCCTTACCTTTCTGAAGCTTATTCTCGGATCCACCAAGGCATAGGCTACGTCAGCCAGCAGGTTACATATGACGGTTATTAAGGCAAGAAGGTAAAAGGCGGCCCCGGCTGCCGGATAATCGTGTCCCGAGACGGCCTCGAGCAAAAATTTTCCAACGCCGTGGAGGGAAAAGACCGTCTCCGTGATCACCGCTCCCGATATAACCCCCGGCAGGGACAGGAAAAAAATGGTTATAATTGGAGGGAGGGCAGTCCTGAAAGCATGTCCCCAAAGGATTTGGCCTTCTCTCAGCCCCTTCGCCCTAGCCAGCAAGACGAAGTCCTCTCCTAAGGTCTTTACCATAAGGTTTCTGACGTAAAGCGCCCACGAACCAAAGCCGATCAGCACCAGAGAAAGGACCGGTAAGGCCATATGCCATACTTTGTCTCCAAGGAGGTTCCAGAAACCGACGGGTGGAGGGATGGAGGCGCTGCCCCTCAGGGGAAAGAGGGGAAGGACATGGGCGAAGAGCAGTAAGAGGACCAGTTGTACGAAGAAGGATGGAAAGGAAAACGATACTGCTCCCGACATCAATACGATCTTTTCGCTGAATTTCCCCCTCCCTTTTGCAGCCATCACCCCCAGAAAGGTACCCAATACGGCAGAGAGGAAAAGGGAAGGCAAAAGCAGCGCCAACGTATTGGGCAGCCTCTCGGCCAATTCCTGCCAAACAGGTTTTTGAGATAAAAAGGAAAGTCCGAATTTGAAGGAGAGCATTTGTTTGACGTACAAAAGAAATTGTTGGAATAGAGGTTTGTCCAGGCCGTAGGATTTCAACAGCTCCTCCTTTGCTTCGGGAGAAAAACGTGGGTCAAGTAAGGTGCTCGTAGGGTCACCGGGCATCAGCCTGAAAAGAAAAAAATTAAGAGATAGAACAATGACTATGACCAAAAGGCTTGTGAAGATCCTGCGCATCCAGTAATTACCGCTTTTCAACGAACAGCTCTCCTCCAGTAATTATTGTTTTTAAGAAGTTTTACATACTCTCCGGGTTTATAACTTGCAAATTGGAAGGGCCCTGTGCCGATCAACTTATCCGGAGAAAGAGACCTCCAATCCTCTGTGTTACAAAGCACGTGGGCGGGCAGTATGGGCAATCCCCCGATTTGATGTAAATACCAAAAGCTTCTTTGTGAAAATGTTATGACGACGAGGTCTCCCTGTATCTTTATGTCTTCTATGTCTTTGACATTATCGTAGTACCTGGGGATGGAGTGTCTGCGCATGAAGGCTATGGTAGCTTTTACGTCTTCGGCGGTAAAGGGTTTGCCGTCATGCCATTTAATATCTTCCCTGACGACAAAGAAAAGGCGCGTCCTTTCTCTGCCATCGTCGGTGGTCTCTATCCTCCAGCTTTTTGCAAGCCATGGAATGTCTTCCAGTGTGAAGGGATCGGTGCCCAGTAGTGATTCGTATATCAATGAAAGCACTTGCCAATCGTAGGCACTGCCCGCAGACAGAGGGTTCAGATTGCGAGGCTCTTCGGGCAGGGACCAATAGAAGTTTTTTCTGCCCTTTCTGTGTTTCAGGGATAAAAATGAGTAGACGTTATCGGGAGTCGTGTATTTAGAGGTTACGGCGTTTTCCCAATCGTTTCGCAGTGCCGTGACGTAGTATCTGGAGTATATCGGCACCTGAGGGACGTACTCATAAAGGAGCTTTTGCGCTTCCCTGGCAGCTGCGCGCGCCTCATTTTCATCCTTTGCGTATTTAAGAGCTTCCAGCGCCTCATCCAAATCAGGTAACTTTATACCGCTTATGTTATAGCCACCCTCTATATCCATTGAGGAGTGATAGAATGCGTACAGGCTGTCAGGGTCTCGAGACAGCCCCCAGGCAATGACATAGGCATCGAAATCCCTTCTATCGAGGCGGGAAACCATCATGGAAAAATCCATAGGCTCCGTCTCGATGGGGATACCGAGGCCTCTCATCGATTCGCAGATCCTCTCCGCTATCTCCGCTGTAGTGGGTGCCACCTGGGCCGTGGGTGTCATGAGCTTCATCCTGGGAATGGGTTTGGTCTGTCCCGGATATATCAAGACCCCCTTTTTGCTCCAGCGCCAGCCGGACTTCTCAAGCCTCTCCCTTGCCTTTTCGAGATTTGACTCCCCTACAGGTGATTCTGCCTGGTAGGGAGAAGCAGGAGGCAAAAAGGAAAAAAGAGGCAGGGCATAACCTCCAAAAACATCTCTCACAATTTGCTTTCTATCCAGGACCTCCCATATCGATCGTCTCAGCTCCACCCTGTCCCATGGGGGCTTTCTTAAATTAAGCCCCAAAAAGAAGGCATGAAATCCCTCGGCCAGGTAGAGGTCTATCTTTTCGTTATCGCTAAGTCTTCTTATATCCGAAATACGAGCGATATCCCCCAGCATATCTACCTTGCCGCCTTCCAGCGCCAAAAGCTGGGCGTCGTTGTCCTTTATGATGACGCAATAAAGATCTTCGATGGTTAGCAGGTCAGTTGGCAGATCGTATTCGTCGAAGGGCGCTGCCGCTCCTATATGGGGTGCAAAGGCAAAGAGAAGGGCCGTAAAGGCGACAAGGGCAACAAGGGCAAAGACTTTAGAATTATAAAGGGCTTTGCTGTCTCTCACGGACGTATCCTTTGGATTAGCCTAACACTCCGGCGGCGGTGCCCAGATGCCCTCAGCAGCGTCGCGCATTACTGGACAATAAACGATACCGACCTTGGCGGTCCTGGAGCAGGCGTTGCAAGAAATGCATTCGGCTGGCTCTCCGTCTCCCGAGGCCCATCGATTCACCAAATCCGGTTCCGCTATGAGGGGCCTCGACAAGGAGAAGGCCTCTGCCGTACCTCTATCAAAAAGATTGACCATACTTTCCTGGGATCTCAATCCGCCGACCAATATTACCTGGGTGGCCTTGCCCACCCGCTCCCTTATAGCGCTGGCTTCTTCTGCAAAATAGCCCTCGTTTTTACCGGCTATTATGCCCGTACGGGATGGCGAAAGGTTTTTGTCTCCGTAGAAGGTTCCGCCCGAAACTTCAATGGCGTCGACTTTTACCCTGGCCAGTTCCTGGGCAAGCCTTATCCCCTCAAGGCTGGAGTAACCCTCGTTAGCTCCCTCTGTGACCGATATCTTGACCCAGAGAGGAAAATCTTCTCCGGTGCGATATCTGATTTCCTCAAGGATCTCGAAAACTATTCGCGCTCTTTTTAGGATATCCTCTCCTCCGTATCCGTCCTTCCTTTTGTTGAAGATGGGGGAAAGAAATTGAGTCAGAAGAAATCCGTGAGCGAGGTGAAGCTGTACCCCATCGGCATTAGAAACCTTCGCTCTTTGGGCTGCCTTTGCGAAATCCGTTATGAGCGAATGAATCTCGGATATGGTCATCCCTTTGCAGGGACGGCCCGTCATTGGGTTTTTGACATCCGAGGGAGCAAGCGCAACCCCGTCTTCTGCTGTAATGCTAAAGGCACCGGCATGTGAGATCTGAACTATCATGGGGCATCCTGTCCCATGAGCTTCGCTGACGAGATTGGCGAGTCCGGAGATGTTATCGTCGGAAGATATGGACAGCTGGCGGGGAGAGGCCTTACCGTTGGAGTTAACGTAAGCGTGACCCGTTATAATGAGTCCTACGCCACCTTTGGCCAACTCCTTGTATTTTTCGATTAATTTGGGAGTTGGATTTCCCGTTTTTTCGTCTGCTCCTGCCATGCAAGTGGCCGATCGAATAATTCTATTTTTTACGCCAATCCGTCCTAGCGTGGCAGGTTTCATGATGCTATCGGCAAATGACATAAATGATCCCTCCCTTTGTGTGGTCGCCCTGATATTTAGATTATATGTCATTTCCATGGGGCTTGATGTAGAATATGTAATTGAAAATGACTGAAAATATGGGACTATTATTATATTAGCATAGCAAAAGAGGAGATAAATATGAAACGTTTCTTCGCGGGCATAGATATAGGTTCATCTACTATTCATAGCGTCCTTTTGGATGAATCGGGCAAAATCTTTTACGTCTCTCCGAGCCTGTCCCATTTTGGGGCCCCTTTGAATAAACTTCCCGATGTATGGGCGTACCTGTCGGCAAACTCAAAAGACGGAGAGATTGTCTCCACTGCTTTTACGGGCATTGGTGCTCAATACATTAAAGACGTCTTTCCCGAATTGCTCTTCGACTACGAAAGCGTAACAATTCCAAAAGGGGTATCCCTTTTATGTCCCGATGCGGTTTATGTCTTTCACATCGGCGCAAAGGATTCCTACTTCTTCCGATTGGGCCATCTGGAGAAAGAGGTCAATCTGCTCGAATGGTCCGCTAACAGCAAATGCGGAGGAGGGTCGGGCATACTTATAGAAAAGCAGTTGAGGCGTCTTTATCTCAAAGAAGATGAATTGCTGTTCAATTCTAATGCTGCCGATGAGAAATCCAAACTCATGGAGAGTCTTTACGAGCAAGCCGAGAAGGACCTGGCCCGACATGAGTCCGTGCAAGGTTTTAATGCTCGCTGTGGGGTAGTGATTCAGTCGGATTTGATACACGAACAGAACGAGGGAGCAGATCGTGCATATCTGGTATCGCGCTTGTTTGCTACAGTTGCTCGAAATTACAAAAACGATGTAGTTGGTGCAAGAGATCTCGATACCTCACTTTGTTCCGTTGCCACGGGAGGTGTTTTTGCAAGCGATTATCTTCTAAAGCGCCTTCAGGAACTTTTGGGCGTGGTTTTGAAACGACCCCGGCATTTTAGGGCCGTCGCTGCAATAGGAGCAGCCTATGAGGCGATAGAGAAGGGCAATCGTCACGTTATGGATTTTTCAAAGGTAGGCGAAATTACTTCTTTCGTCAGGGGTAAACGTCCCTCCGCACCTCCTCTATATACATTCTTGGATAAAGTGCACGTATACGATGGAGAGGTAAAGGAAGTAGACGGTGGCGATATCAGGGATGTGGTTATTGGCGTTGACGGCGGTTCTACTACGACCAAGGCAGCTGTGGTGGACGTATCGACGGGAGACCTCCTCGATAAGATATACATAAGTACCCATGGTGACCCCGAGGGAGCCTTGAAGGAAGTTTTCAGATATCTCTCGGGTAAGGCCGAAAACTACAACGTCCGGGGTATATGCACTACCGGTTCGGCCAGAAAGCTTTATGAGCGCATCCTCGTTAGCCAATCGAAGAAAAGGGCCCTTGAATCCGAGGGCTTTATAGTCCTTGACGGTGCCGTAGATGAAATCACCTGCCATGCCGTTGGCATTAAACATCACGATCCGGCCATAGATACAATTTTCGAAATAGGCGGCCAGGACATGAAGTTTACGACCTTTAAGGTAAAGGGTAGTGTGCCCACAGATGAGATTGAGGAAGCTCGCATGAACTATTCCTGTCAGGCAGGAGCGGGTCAGACCCTTGAGAATATGGCACAGCTTTTGGACCTCGACGTTAAATCCAGCCTCCAGGAGGCGGCGCTCAAGGCCGATATAGTTCCTCTGATAGATTCAACTTGCGGCGTCTTTATGGAGATGGAAGAAAACAGGCTCATAGCAGAGGGCTTCTCAAAGGAACAGATTGCAGCGGCGATCATCAGGGCTACGGCTGCAAGCTATTTCAACAAGTTCGTGGGAGGGCCGCAGCATGTAAAAAGCAAATGCTCATGTCAGGGCGGTCCCGCTTTGGGGTTGGCCTTTCTGGCTGCAATGGCCCAGGTCACGGGCAAGGAGGTATATGCATATCCCCATAGAGAGCTTTTTGGCGCTTGGGGAGCAGGTCTATTTTTGCGCAATAGGATATTGCAGCTGCAAACCGAAGGAAAGGAAGTGCGATCTGCCTTCAGGGGGTTCGAAGTGGTTGACATGAAATTCGAGAAACGGGATGTCCTGTGCAGTGACCACTTTGGGCCTTTGTCCTGCGGAATGAGAAACTGTAAGCTGAAGATATTTTCCATAGGAGGAGAAGAGGTTATAACAGGAGGGTTCTGTCCTAGGGGAAACAGCGAGGGGGTGGGTCAAAGCAGAAAGGATTACGTGGAAATCTATCATAAGTTATTGGATGAACACTTCGACGGCATTTTATATGAAGACTTAGATGAGCTCGATGGATTGGATTTGCCCACGATTGGAATACATAGAAGCGGCGTCACCCTAGGCGATTTGGGCATATGGTCGTCGGCTGTCTTTAAAAAGCTGGGATTTCTACCCGTGTTCACACCGAAATCGGATGACGAGATAGCCCAAGTAGGCATAAACATCGCTCCCACGGAGTTTTGCATTGCTATGAAGCTTGTAATAGGGCATGCTGCGTTACTTTATCACGACAGAAGGATTAAGCATATTTTCAACCCCTGTTTCATAGAGGAAACCAGGCCCGAGAAGCCCCATCGCAAGTTTTGCATCTATACCGAAGCTGAGGGCTATCTCCTGCAGGATATATTGGGAATAGAGCCCGAAAGGGAATTTTTAAGCGTGCTCTACCTTGGCGACGACGAAAGATCAGCCAAATATTTACACGAAGAATTTCGCAGGCTCGGCTACGATTTCAGCGTTGAAAGAATTTTGGAGGCCATGTCCTATGCAAAAGAGAAGCTCAAGGCTTTCAAAGAAGCAGTTTATAAACACGGCGACGAATTCTTGGAGGAGCTGGAAAGGTCAGGCGAAGTGGGCTATGTGGGATTGGGAAGGGATTACGTGATTTTGGATCCCCAGGCCTCGTCAAACTCGGGGTCGATGTTCTCGAAGCAGCGGGGCATGAGGTATATTCCCCAAAGTTTTCTCGAGAAACACTACCACGACATTCCCATCGATGAGCTATGCTACAACGAATATTGGTATCAAAATGCCCACATACTTCAGGCTGCTATATATACGGCAAGACATCCCAGGCTTTTCCCGATCAGGCAGATGAACTTCGCCTGCGGTCCCGATTCCATGAAGTTTTATCATGAGAGCGAGATCTTCAGGAGGGCGGAAAAACCCTTTCTTCATCTTGTTACCGATGCCCAGACAAATAATGCCCCCTTCGTCACGAGGGCCGAAGCTCATGAGCGCGTTGTCCAAAGGGCAAAGCCCATGACGGACTTGCCTCTGTCCGACTTTGTACTTTTTCCTCATGACGGGGAAAAGGAAAAGGTGAGCTTAGGTTCCCGCATATGGTTAATACCTTATATGGGTGAGGCTAGTCGTTTTGGAGCTGCCGTCTTGCGACATTACGGCGTCAATGCCATGGCCATGCCCACGGCCACCAGCGCATCCAAGGACGCCGCAAGCAGGTTCATAACGACGGAGACCTGTTTCCCCCTTCGCGGGGTAGTAGGTGACGTGATGGCTTCCATAGAGGAGCTTGCCCGAGAAAGGGGAAAGGAGTGGGTCAGAGACAACATCGTTATATTTTTACCGACCACGTCGGGTCCCTGCAGGTTCGGCAAATACGGAGAGGTATTAAAGATATTTTTGAAACAGGAAGGACTTGACTCTGTCCCCATAGTGAGCCCCTCCACGGACAGCAGCTACATAGAGATAGAGGCCCCCGAGCAATTCGGCGGAACATTGGGAAAGGCCAATGCCCTTATAAACGTATTTAGGGCTATTAAAATGGCGGATATGGTGGATGATCTTATCCGCAAGTTCCGCCCCTATAGCGACGACAAAAAGGCCTTCGACGAGCTGTGCAAGCAGAGATTGGATCTGCTGGAACATTTGTTAGTTGAAAATAGCGCTTCTTATGCAACGCTGAAGCGGTGGACGAAGGAGACCATGGCCCTTTTTATGAAAGAAGTCCCAAAGGCCAAACATCATTCCTTGCCCCTCATCCTCTACGTGGGAGAAATTTACACGCGGCAACACGATCCTTACACGGAATACGTGATAAAAAGGCTGGAGGAAGAGGGTTTGGAAGTGGTCAGGGGGAGCATCACGGAGTGGCTCGAATATATCAACTATCTGACGATCAGGGACAACCCCAAATTTCCTTATAAGTTTGCTCAATTTTACATGGAATACGCCGATTGGCGATTCAAGCGGATCTTCGGAGAGACCGCCAAGGAAAGGGAGGTCCTGCCTAAACCCAGAGTCATAATAGAAGACCTCCAAAAAAGCAGGAGATACCACGGAGATATCACCGGTGAATCTCCTTTGGTAATAGGCATCTTTTTGAAGTTTTTGCGAGGGGAATTACCAGGCAACGGGCAGAAGGTCTGCGGGATATTCCATGTGGGTCCCTTTACCTGCATGCAAGAAGGCGTCGCCATGGCCAAGATGGATGCCATGTTGAAGGAAGAGACTAAAGACAACCACGGTTTGATCGTGCCCGTGGTCCATGCCTTTTTCGGAGACTCGGCCAACACCAACCTGGAGGCGGAAATAGCCGCCTTCAGAGAGCAGTGCCGTCTTAAGGCCAGGATGAACGGTTCCGTGGGTTTTAAAAGCAAAAGAACGAGCCCTGCCGTAAAGGGTAATCTCGTGATTCAAGAAAGGTCTTAGCACTGAAATAACGAGCTTTTGTCAGACCTTTGCCCGGCTCGGAGCGATGAGTGGAACTTTCCACGATTTGTTCCGAGCCGGGATTTTTGTTGACTACTTATGCTATTATCTGCTAGTATCAGCTATAGCATATTGCGGGAGGAATAGGTCATGAATCGCGCAGAAAGGCTTGAGAAAATCGAAGAAATTCTGAAAAACGCCTCCTCGCCCGTAAGCGGCTCCTATCTTGCTGATCTTTTTGGGGTCAGCCGTCAGGCCATAGTTCAGGATATAGCGATCTTACGAACCCAAGGCCTGGAGGTCATATCCACTCCCTCCGGATACTATCTCGACAGGATAAAAAAATTACGGAGGATTATAGCCGTTAGGCACAGCAAGGAGGAGATATTCGATGAACTTCTGGCCATCGTCGAAGCCGGAGGGAGAGTGCTCGATGTTATGGTCGATCATCCTCTATATGGCGAGATAAGGGGAAGCATAGGAGTGGCTTCGCGTAACGAGGTAACCCGTTTCGTAAATATGCTCGAAAGTTCAGGCCAGGAACCGCTGCTTTCCCTTGCAAGGGGCTTTCACTTGCATACTGTCGAAGCCGATGACGAGGAGACCATGAAAAGGGTAGAAGAGGCCCTGAAGAAGCTGGGCTTTCTATTTTTGGGTTAATAAAACTTGAGGGAGTGTGATCATCTTTGGTTGAGAAAGAAAGATATTTGATTGTTCTGGCTTTGGGCCTTGCCCTTTGCAACTTGATCGTTCCCTATTGTTTTCTGAGAGAAAGCGGGTCCTTTCTGTTTTGGATATTGACCACCCTCTTCATGATTGTAGCTGGGACCGCCTATACCAGAAATTGGGGCAGAAAAAAGGAGAAGACCTCATGACAGCCTCCCTTTTAATGGCAAGCGTTGGTTTATGGTTCGTCATCGGCTCCTATATATCCTACTCTTCGCGCCAGAGGGGAAAAATCGATTTGGCGGATTACTTTTTGGGCAGTCGAAGGATAAACGGCTTTGTTTCCGCAATGACCTATAGTGCCACTACATACAGCGCCTTTATGATGGTGGGGCTTGTGGGGTTGACATATCGTTATGGCGTAGCAGCCCTTGGGTTTGAGCTTACCTACCTCATGGGTACGGTTATTCTGCTCGTCCTCTTTGCGCCAAGATATTGGATTGCAGGGAGGAAATACGATCTTATAAGCCCGTCGGAGCTGTTGAGTTTCAGATACGAAAATAAAAGCGTAGGTGCGCTGAATTCTTTGTTGTGTATAGTTATGTTGATACCTTACGCCTCTGTGCAGCTAATTGGAGCAGGCTATCTCGTCGAAACTTTATCAGACGGCTCTTTAAGTTATACGACTGGTACCGTCATTGCTGCCATTGTCACCTTTGTTTTTTGTTGGTGGGCAGGTCTCCGTTCGGTGGCCCGCACCGACGCTCTCCAGGCGGTTATCATGTTCGTAGCCAGCCTCATGCTTGTAGGTTATCTGGCCTTGAAGTTGGGTGGTGGCGGTTTTCACAGGGTCCTCGTCGCCGAAAGAAGTGATTTGCTTCGCCTTAACTGGTCGCCCTCCTTTTTTGTGGGATTGACATTACCCTGGGCTTTTTTTGCAATCACTAACCCACAGGTGGTACAACGCCTTTTCATTCCAAAGGATTGCATCAGCATAAGAAGGATGATAGTGGGTTTTTCCTATTTCGGTTTCTTTTACACTGTGATTTGTTGCATATTGGGGTTGATGGCCGCGTTGATGGTGCCGGGCCTTGATCTTCCCGATAATGCGATGCCTATGTTGTTGAAAGAAGTTCCGCCGGCCATTTCGGTAGTGGTATTTGTGAGCATATTGGCTGCGGCGGTATCGACGATGAATTCCATCGTCCTTACCTTGGGCAACATGTTCGGAAGGGATTTGCTCAAGGCCTGTAACCCGGGCCTTTCTGAAGAAAAAGAGCTGGCCATTTCCAAAATCATCATAGTGTGCTTAATAGCGGCTTGCCTTTTATTTTCTCAGCTTAAGCTCGACTTGATCGTTGTACTGTCCTCGCTTGCTTCGGGGGGGTTGCTCGTGCAATTGCCCTCGATCATTGGAGCCTTTTTTTGGAAAAAGTCCAGCGCCAAGGGAGCGTTGGCCAGTATATTGGTTGGCGGGATTACTGTAGGCTTTTTGACGGTCGCCAACTTAAAACCCTTGGGACAGTGGCCTGCCATTTGGGGGCTGCTGGTATCCTCTGTCGCATTCGTCCTTATTAGCAAAAAGACCCAACCCCCAAAGGGGGCAGAGTCTTTTTTAAGGGAACTTAAGGAAGATTTAACGGCCAAGTTTGGCTTTTAATTCTCTTTTCCCAACTGCCTTTCCGCTTCGTCGCAAGCGTCTCGGGCAAGGCGCTGTGCTTTAAGAGAAGCATCGCGTATGGCCTTCATGAAGGCAGTCCTCACCTTGCCGTCCTCAAGTGCATAAATGGCATCTATGGTGACGCCCCCGGGCGTCACCACCATATCTCTTAACTCGGCAGGGTGTTTCCCGGAGCTCAAGAGAAGGTGAGAAGCTCCTATGACGGACCATGCCGCAGCTCTTAGGGCGAGATCTCTTGGCAATCCCACTTGAAGTGCCCCGTATATCATGGCTTCTACTACTGTGTAAAGATAGGCCGGGCTTGAGCCTGCCATAGCCGTCAAAACGTCGAGGTGCTGCTCGTCCACTTCTTCGTATTCACCCATGTCCTCGAAGATTTTTGTGATGACGTTCTTGTCTGAGTCGGTTACGTTTTTCCCACAAGAATATACAGTATATCCTTCCTTTACCTGAACGGCAATATTGGTC
>NZ_FNPD01000007.1 GCF_900107215.1 Acetomicrobium thermoterrenum DSM 13490
TCCCTTATGACGTGCGGCCTCTTCGCTCAAGGCGTTATCCAAAGCCAGAGGTCCATCGATAATGCAGCCTTTTATCTGGTTTCGTCTGTTCATCTGGACCAATGCGGCTGCATCAATCGTGCAGGGCATATCGGGATTTACTACCTCTACGGCGGCCAAGGCAGCGACCTTTGGCGTTTCGACGCCCAAACAATGATAACAGTAAACGGCGTTATTTACTATCGCCGCCTTCTCCTGAAGGCCGGGGTAGGTGTTGAGTCCCCCATCTGTAAGTCCTATAACTCTATCGAAGGCAGGAACCTCGAAAAGAAACAAATGAGAGAGCAGGTTCCCGCTCCTTAAGCCCCATTCTTTATTCAATACGGCCTTAAGCAGGGTAGAAGTCTTTATGAACCCCTTCATCAAAAGATCGCCATTTCCCGATGATACGGTTTGTACGGCCTTTGCGGCCGCTTCTTCCTCGCTTTTTGCTGAAATTATCTCGAAAGAAGATATGTCTATGCTCCTTTCCTCGGCGACCCTTGCTATCCTTCCCTTATCGCCGACCAAGGTAGCCTCAACTATTCCTTCTGAATTTGCCTTTTTGACCGCCTCAAGCACTTCTCCGTCCTCTGCTGCAGCGACGACAACTCTCATAACGGTGCCTTTCTTAGCCCTATCAAAGAGAAAATCGAGACTTTTAAAGGCCAAATTAAAGCACCTCCCTTTTTCTGTAATTTTCCACGACGTCAGCATAGGAAGACGACTTTTCTTCCCCCTTCAAAACCCTCAAGGCGTTCTCCGCTAAGGACTTCATTTCATTTTCCCCAGGATATACCAAAACGGGAGCTATCCACTGTACCCTTTCCGTTACCATGGCCACGAAGTCATCGTCGTAGGCCACGCCGCCGGTCATGATAATGGCGTCGACCTTGCCCTCCAATACGGCTGAATAGGAAGCGATCTCTTTGGCCACCTGCAAAGCCATTGCGTGGTATATCAATGCAGCCCCTTCGTCTCCCGCTTCAATGCGCTTCTTCACCTCACGAACGTCATTTGTACCGAGATAACCGACGAACCCCGAAACACCTGCAAGCTTTCGACGCAGTTCCTTCACGTTATATTTGCCGCTATAGCAAAGCTTGACCAAATCGCCCGTGGGGACGGTCCCGGCACGCTCCGGGGAAAAAGGTCCGTTTTCGTTGGCATTGTTTAGATCCACCATTCTGCCGTCCCTGTGGGCGCAGATCGTAAAGCCTCCTCCTAAATGGGCCACTATAAAGCGAAGTTTACGCCAATCCCCATCCAACTCCTTGGCCGCCTTACGCACTACTGATTTCACATTTAATGTATGGGCCAAGGAATACTTGGGAAGCTCCGGAAGACCCGTGATCCTTGCGATGTCATCCAATTCATCGGTAGCTACCGAATCGGCGATGAAGGCAGGGATATTTCTGGGTTGTGCTATAGAGTGGGCCATCAGCCCTCCTAAGTTAGATGCATGCTCCCATGGTTTGCAACGCTTCAAATATTCGATCAACACCTCTTCTACCCGATAAACTCCACCAGGCATGGGCGGATCGACTATGCCTCCGCGCCCTATTACCGCATCGAGATCGTCGAAGGAATACCTTGCCTCTTTCAAGGCGTCTTCAAGGGCTTTTAATCTGAAGTCCAACTGGCTTATTACGCCATCGAACTCCGACAACTCTTCAAGGACGTGGGTTATGGTTTTTCTCCATGTTTCCACATCATCTTCATACCACGCTATCTTAGTGCTGGTAGAACCTGGATTTATGACCAATATATTAAAGGCCACAACCATCCTCCTCTCTCGATAAGGGGCAAGACATCTTCAGTGCAGCATATCTTGCCCCGAAAAACCTGATTCGCATTTACTTGTAAATGGGATATCCTTCAGAAGTTACCAGCTTGCGAAATTCTTCTCTGAGTTTCTCCGTGACAGGACCTGGCTTGCCATTGCCAATCTTTCTTCCATCTACCTCAACGACGGCAACCATTTCGGCTGCAGTACCGGTGACGAAGGCTTCATCAGCAGTGTAAACGTCATATCTCGTAAGGAAAGTCTCCTCCACGGGGTAACCCAATTTCTTGGCCAATTCTATAACGGCATTTCTCGTAACGCCGATCAAAATTCCAACAGCGGGGTGAGGGGTCTTAACTACACCGTTTTTAACCAAAAACACATTGTCGCCGGAGCCTTCCGTCAAATAACCTTCGCGGCTCATGCAGAAGCACTCTTGGGCTCCCGCAACTATCGATTCAATCTTGGCCATGATATTGGGAAGATAATTGCAGGTTTTAACTTGGGGAGGAAGCACCTCTCCGTAGTTTTTTCTCGTAGCTGCCGTAGCCGCCTTCAAGCCCTTCTGATAAAACTCCTCCGGGTAGAGGGCAATTTTATCGGCAATGCATACTACTGTCGCTTTTGGACACTTCCTTGGGTCCAAACCTAGGTCTCCCGTTCCTCTGCTCACGACCAACCTGATGTAGGCATCCTTGAGCTCATTTCTCCTGCAGGTTTCCGCGCAAACTTCCATCATTTCCTCTTTGGAGATGGGTATCTCCAGCCATATTGCCTTAGCCGAATCGTAGAGCCTGTCGATATGCTCTTCCAGCCTAAATATGCGCCCGGCGTAAGCTCTGATGCCCTCAAACACTCCGTCGCCATACAAAAAACCATGATCGTACACTGAGACCTTTGCTTCTTCCTTGGGAACATACTCTCCATTGACATATACTACAGTCATTACTCTTGTCCCTCCTTCATAATTTGTATTGCGCAATAATGCCTTTCAAATATACATATTATAATAAAGTTTGATAAAAAAGTAGCCAGAATTTAATTGTTCTTCAGCAAAGTTGCGGGTCAATGTATGCCCAAGACACAAACCTGGGCCTTCAAGAAAAGTATATTGCTAGCCATGTTCAAAGGGCAATTTATTCGCTACAATAATTTTCGACGACCATGGTCGAATATATGGCATACAAAAAGAGGGGACTGAAATTGAAGCTTTGTTATTACAACGGCGAGTTTAAATCTCTCGGAGAAATCAGCATTCCCGTAACTGACTTTCTCGTACAAAGAGGCGTAGGTGTTTTTGACACATTGAGGACCTATCGGAAAAGACCCCATGCAATGTCGATCCATTTGAAAAGGCTGGAGGAATCATCCCATGCCCTGGGAATTAAACTTCCCTTGGATATACAACAAATCATCGGGGTCATCAGAAAAGGCATTGCAATGATGGATTGCGAAGAAGTTCAAATGCGAATTTACGTCTCGGGGGGAGATGTATTTGAAGATGGCCAATTTCCCAATCCAAGATTTTTTGTCATATTTGAACCGTTGGAAAAGGCACCAAGGGAAAATTACGAACGCGGGGTGGCTCTCGCCCCCATAGATATGGACAGGCCTTTCCCGCACATAAAAAGCGTATTTTACCTCCCTGCATATGTTGGACGTAGGGACGATAAAGAGGCTTTGGAAGTTTTGTACTGTCCCGATGGAGAGATAACGGAATCTTCAAGCAGCAGCTTCTTCATGGTGATCGACGGCAGGATAGTCACAGCTCCTACAGAGAAGGTGCTCGACGGGGTAATGCGCCAAATTATCATTACACTAGCTGAAGAAAGCGGATTGAAGGTCGAGATGAGGTGCCCCCTGCTTTCCGAAGTATCAACAGCACAAGAAGCGTTCATAACGGGGAGCATCAAGGAAATACTCCCCGTAAGAAGGATTGGAAGCCAGCATCTGGCACAGGTCAATGGCCCGGTAAGTCAATACCTTCAACACCTTTATTCAGCAAAGATAGAAGATTATTTGGAATAGGATGTTACACAGATGCTTGAAGCTATAGTTATTTTTTTGGTGAACACCATAGGCCGCTTGGGGTATGTAGGGATAACGGCTTTGATGTTTTTGGAATCTTCTTTTTTCCCCTTTCCCAGCGAAGTTGTCGTGCCGCCGGCAGGCTTTTTGGCAGCCGAGGGCAAGATGTCACTGCCTGTAGTAATATTTTGCGGAGTCGCAGGAAGCTTATTAGGGGCGATATTCAACTATTATTTGGCTCTGAAACTGGGAAGATATTTTCTAATAAAATATGGCAAATATTTTTTTATCAGCGAAAAAAGCCTGAACAAAGCCGAAAACTTCTTTAAAAAGCACGGCGCCGTGAGCACATTCGTCGGAAGATTGCTGCCCGGCATCAGGCAGTACATATCGTTGCCGGCGGGTATAGCAAGGATGAGGTTGGACCTTTTTAGCTTATACACTTCACTGGGGGCCGGAATATGGGTGGTAGTGCTGGCCCTGCTCGGATATTACATAGGAAACAACAGAGAGCGGCTTCAGGAGACACTTCATTCAATTTCCGTGGCGCTTTTTTTCTTATGTGTAACGATAATAGCGATATATGTATTATGGTACAGATCTAAGGCGAAGAAGCTCAAAGACACTCGCTAATATCAACTACTCGTTCGACAAATTGCCCTTGTCCTTTCTGTGTCCACTTTCTTCCCTTCTTATACTGATCGGACTCAGGATAACTCTGGCGTCAAACTCATCCCTTTTGGGAAATTCTGCCATGTTAAAGCAACTGATCACTATATGATCGGGGATGGCCAAAACCTTATCGGGCCTGTTCTTATGTCTTCTTAAAATTTCATCCAAGGGCAGGTCGAAGTAGATGGCCACGTTAAATCTATCGGGAACGATAAAGTCGGACCTTGATGCAGGCGTCAGATTCATTCTATCCACATATACGACCTCTTTCGTGCTTGACTTCAAAGCCTCAATAGCTTTTCTGCGTATCTCCGGCTCCTTAGGTCTCAGAACCTCATATATCCTTTCGAACCCGACGCCATTTTCTTCGGGGTGCATCTGAAGAAACAAGGATTTTCTTATTTCGTCCTGGGATATCATCTCGAAACTGCGAATTTTGCGAGACAGGTATAACCCCAGGCTCGTCTTTCCGCATCCTTGAGGCCCTATCGGGATCAAAGCTACGGGCTTTGGAGCGGCTATAGCAAAGGCCTTCGCCAAAAGAGCTATCTCCAGGAATTTTCTGACCCTAATTATGTTGAATTTTTTCATCAAAACACCACCTATCCCATTGCATATCAGGAAAACAAGCACTATAATTCTCGCAGAAAAAAGCATATACAGTCAAAAGATCTCATTCCCTCAAAAAAGAGGGAATTTTTTAGTTGGGAGTTGAAATTTATATTTTAATATCGCTTATTGTAGTATTAAATTTTGCAAATAATTGTTAATACTGCAAAAAGAGGTGATACATACAAATAAGAGATTCATTTATATATTAAGCAATATAAAAACAAGTTACTAACAACCCCTTTGGGGGGGTTGTATCTCATGCCTCAAGAAGAGGTGAATTAAAGGATGGAAGATAAAGAATCAAGTCAAGAAGTTTCCCTACCGGTCAAGGTCATAGGCATCGCCTTCAATTTATAAAGGCCTACCTCAGAAGGCGACCCGAATGACCTTTACGAGGAGTACGACTCTCAAAGTACTGTAGATGCTCTGGCAAAAGAAATAGAAAGTTTTGGATTTAAGACCCTTCTCTGCGAACAAAATGAGGATCTGCCGTCGAAACTTGCAAATCAACGCCCGGACTTCATGTTCAATATTGCTGAAGGAATAGGCACAGAAAGGGGCAGAGAATCTCAAATACCCTGCCTGCTCGAATCCTTGGGGATCCCCTATAGCGGATCTGATCCCGTTTCTCTTGCAATATCTTTGGATAAATATCTCACGAATGTCGTTTTAAAAAGAGAAAACGTCCCCGTGCCATTCATGACGCTCTTCAGAAGCGAAGATGACTTGCGCAATGTTGACATGTTGTTTCAGGATAACAACGAAACTTACATCGCAAAGCCCAGATGGGAAGGCTCATCCAAAGGCGTGTTCCGCGATTCCATATGTCGAAACCCGAATGAATTGAAACGAAATGTCTTGAGGATATTCGAGCGATACAGACAACCCGCCATCATCGAAGCCTTTCTGCCCGGCATAGAGATAACAGCCGGCATCGTCGGCAACGGCAGGGATGCCCGTTTGTTGGGCATGATGAAGATTTCGGAACGAAAACCATCGGATGACGGCGTCTTTTTGTATTCTTTGGAACATAAAAGATATTGGCTGGAATGCATACTCTATGAAGGCCCTGAAGCTATAAACGAAAAGGTCCGACGTGAAGCTGCAATGATCGCTCTCGATGCATTTCATGCCTTGGAACTCAGGGATATAGCTCGCATCGACATGCAGATGGACGGACAAGGCCAACTGAGGGTCATAGATATCAACCCCTGCCGGGGCTTTCACCTTATTATAGCGACCTTCCAATTCTTTATTCCCTAAGCGGAGGCAACTATCACGACCTCATATCGCAAATTTTGCGTTCAGCCTTCAACCGCTACAGCTTGCCTTGGCTAG
Organism: Acetomicrobium thermoterrenum DSM 13490; assembly: GCF_900107215.1. NCBI lineage: Bacteria > Thermotogati > Synergistota > Synergistia > Synergistales > Acetomicrobiaceae > Acetomicrobium > Acetomicrobium thermoterrenum. Next base: position 6,455 of record NZ_FNPD01000007.1, read on the forward strand.
AGGGATAACTACTATGAGGATATTGATCGTAACTGCCAAAGAGGATACGGAAAGGCCGGATGTACTGGATACCCTGACCGTTAGATATATGGTCGCAAAGGCTCTCGCTTCTGTCGGACATAAGACGTATGTGCTCGGCGTCACCAAAAAGGATCTGAGGAGTTTTGATGTGCTGGAGAATAAGATAAAGCGTTTCCGGCCGGATTGTATATTCAATCTCTTCGAAGGATTTTCCGACGACAGCAAAAAAGAAGTATTGTTTGCGACCTTTTTGGAAAGCCTGAACATACCATTTACTGGAAACGGCTCTGCTGCCCTGCAAGCTTCCTTAGATAACTGCTCGAAGGAGGCAGGTTGCAGCTTGAGCCGCAAGAGCTTAAAAGAGAAGAGCGAAGGCATCAGTGGATGGAGGAAAAAGCGCAACCCCAAAACGCCCCTGATGCCCAACGCTCCATCCCCGCAAGCAAGGACAAATAGGCTAGCGACAAATTAGCTAAAAATTAGTTAAAAATGAATAAAGACCAAGATTCGTAAAACCGAACCTCGGTCTTTATTTGCAAAATGCCATGTCGAACCTCGGACAGGGATTGCCCCTCCCGTTAATTCACCTGACCGCTTCCCAGGGCTCAACAGGACCGGGAACGACCTTCATTAAAGGGTGAGCGTCAGGAGCTTCTATTGAACAAAGCGAGCTATACCGACTCCTATCTCTTGTCTTGAGCTTGGCCAACAAATGCTTCCATTCGTAGCAAATCTGCCCGTCGGTCACGGAAATTAGCGGACATCTTTCGACGGGCAACAGCTTATTCTCGTCGAAGCGATAGTTTCGCGCACGACCTTCAAGGAGGACGAAATGTAAATAGGCATTTATCGCGCCCACAGGATCCGGTTGAGCGCGAAAACGTGCAAGCTGGGGATGATGGACGTAACCGCGAGTCTTTCCCTCCAATACCGCCTTGGCGAGCAGCCCCTCCCGCCACAGCGCCACCAGCCCTTTGCCATCAAGATAACGGGGATGCAACGACCAGATCCTCATGGATGATTACCTATTAGACGGGCATGTAGATATGCATTTAAATTAGCGTGAGATATTGCCAAATTCATTGTCTTGTATCCATTTTATGGCATCCTCTATAGAGTAAAAAGCCCTTTTAGAGCATTGCTTTAATATTATCTTTCAATTTCATAAATCCCCTGCGAATGATATCAGCCATTAATTTTCTACGCTCATTTAAGAAGGTCGTATATTCCATTTCATACCATCTTTCGGGCAGTGCATGCATCGTATACATTTTTTGCAGTTCTTCGCCGGTAAATCTGGCCTCAACTTGAGGCACGTAATCCTTGGGTGCTTTATCCGATATGGCTATATTGTCACGCCATTCCACCAAGGCGTAGTTAGCCGTCTGATAAATAAGACGCTTCTCTCGAATGCCCATTTTCTGTAAGTATCGCCGAGGAAACAGATGATGACGTTCCAGGGCTTTCTTTTTACTTTTAATGGTTGGATCCAACAATTCAGAGACCTTCATCTTAGAGTACAACACATTGGCATCAAGAAGGCAAAGCGCTGCATAAAAGGCAAATTGGCCAGTACTGCGAGCGGCAGCTGTCTCTAATTCGTTAGGCAGGGTCACTTCCCAATAGTCTCTCGTAAAAATGGCATTTATTTGTTGATCCAGCACTTTCACAAACCCCTCAGCTGTATCGATCCCCCGTAAGAGCGCTAAATCCTGCTCCATACGACCTTCTGGAGAGCTGGTGTAACGTCCCGTAAGAGCTACCATAAAAAACCAGCGAGCCATAACTTCTCTCAGGTAATAAGGGTCTACGCAATAATCCATCTTACCGATCAACCACATTGCATATGTATAGACTATTGTCATTTCGGAGGAGAGGAGCTGACCACTTTGATAACCGGCACGCTTTAATACCTTAAAGAAATCGTGCCAATTTTGGAGATTCAAAACACAATCCTGAGCTTCTCTCAATATATCAAATTGTTTTTCTCTCTGCTCTACGGAAAACTGCCGAGTTTGCAAATCCTTCCCGCGCAGTAGCGAATATACGTGCTCTAACCTTGCTCGACGAAAACCAAGGGCGACACTAGGCCTTAACAACTGATCAGGGCTAGGGGCAAGGTAATGGTTATATGGTGATGGACGATTATCAACTGGCGGTTTTTTAGCCTGACGGCAAAACTCTTCCAGTTGTTTTCGACCATCATCCCAAAACACCGACATAAGTGTAAGAATAAAATCAGCCTGATTAAGGGGTGTACCCTTGCTATTGATGCGAACAAATATTTCTGCAACTCTATCTTCATCAACAGAAGAAGATATTTCCAACGCAGTAAGAGGATAATCTAAGAGCTTTTCTAACCGTGTGATTGAATTTGCTATTTTTGTTCTTTCTTCATCGGCAATTTCACGATTTGCTCCAAGACGATGAAAGAATTTACTTATAAATGTATAACTGCTCACTTCCGGTTTCCATATCTCGCTAATATCGGGAATCCATTCCACATCTCTTTCAATGGCAGGGTTTGTAACTTCAAATCCTTCTTCTATGGGGTTAAAGGCAATACGAATACGAGCATGACGAAAATCTTTACTTACAATAGGAACTGCCTTAGTTACTGTATATAATGAAGCCAATCGTTGTTGGCCGTCTACTATTAACAAACGAGGGGCTTTTTGCTTTTGGCCAGTTCCTATGACTTTATGTTCACCGGGGAAGCCATTCTCCCAAAATAAAAAATAACCTATCGGATAACCACGATACATTGAGTCAAATAAGTCCCGCACTTTGCTGCTTGGCCAAACAAACGGTCTTTGGATATCAGGTAGTCCAATCTCCCCTATATCGATATCCTCCACAAGCTTTTTGAGGGTATAATCGACCTTTTTAAAAACAACATCAGGCATATTAACACATCCTTTATTCTATTAATTTTGCTAGTTAGCCTTGCCTATTACCAAAAAATCTTGACCAATTCCAACTGAGAAAGCATCGAGGCGCTCTGAGGCCTTGACCAATTGACCAGATGACACTGGGTTTATCCGAAAGGGAAATAAACTTGGCAAGTTAAGTATGGTATCCAACATCAACGGGCCCCCTTGGTGGACATGCAAAAAAGCCTCGACCAGCCAAGCAATAACCCTTATGTCATTAATGGCAAATGAAAGTCCGGGGACATAAATCCCCCTATTTGCAGTTCTCCTAAGCAGACCCCAATCGGCAAGGCTAAGAAATATCTTTTGTACAGCCAGAGATACCGTATCTCGTTCTCCATATTGCTCGCTAATGCGACGTTGCACTTGGCCGACTGACGTTATACCTTGAAGTCTCAGCTGCCTTCCTATATGCATTGCCACAGCACTCCAAAAAGGATATGCTGCCATGGTCATACCCCAATGAATTATTACATGCTCTTCACGAGGGATATGCGATAAAATTTCCAGGCCATTGTCTCTAAGACAAATCAGATCGATGGGAGGACGAACCCATATTTTCCTTAAAATAGCAATAGTTTTTTTCCTACTGCCACCTTTAACGTTTTTACCACCATAGAGCTTATTGTCTAGCAACCTTTGAAGGGCATCATAAATGGATGACTCGTCGTTTCCGGCAAGGACTAAATTAGCTGTTCTTTCCAGCCACTCTAGGCGTATCAGCCTACTAAAACCAATTTGCGAAAATCTTTTTTGTGACGTTAGCTGGCCGTTATGTGGCACAAACTCACCCCCATGAAAGGATCCGCTCGTTTTATGCTCGTTCAACCTCGATAAATGGGGCTATAACTTCCTCGATGCTAATGCCACCATGACTTACAATCACATCGTCCTTTCGAATAAAGGCTGCCCTACTTGGTGCAATTAAAGCATAATAATCTTCTGGGAGGCCGATAGACGGCCATTCCAGTGAATCGGGAAATGACATTTTGCACTTTGTTCTTAAACTTGGATCGGAATATATACGAACACGCCCCCCCCGCAATTCTGCGGTTACCCCTTCATTAGGACAACCAATTCCCTTGGCCTCGATGTTCCCATGATCTGATGTAATATATACTCTAAAACCACTATCTATTAAAATGCTCAAAAGGTCTCTCATGAATCCCTGCTTAGTCCATTGCCAAATCTGATTATGCATGCCGGCAGCACCTAACTGCATTCCATGCATTATCCGATCAATCTTATCTACGACCAAACCAGCTACTCGTAATCGATCTTGTTTTAGAACCTCATAATGTTTACTAGATATTTCATTACCTAACCCTCTGATGTAAGCTATATCATTGGCACTAAGTCCTTGCTCTGCCCAGAATTGAGCCCAAAGATTCGATTCTCTATCAGTCGTTCGAATGTTTGTCGGAAAGAACATGGGAGGTTTCCCAGCAAATGCCGCTTGTCGAGATACCGACGTTAAAGTTGGTACCCACGCAAAAACCGCAGACTCCCTAAACTGCAATCTTGAATCCAACTCTTTTAAGACATTACGTAATGTTATCCATTGATCTAAAGCAAGGCCATCGATTAACAAAAAAGCTATTTTAGTGCGCTTATCCCCTGCTAGATTTCGCGCAAGGAATCTAGGAATACGATGTAACATTACTGAAGTACCACGCTTGTTAATGGGTATCTGATCAATAGTTTCAGGAGATTATATGCACTGCATATCATCTTCCACTCGCAGCTGCATGCTTCTAACCCCCTACGCATGAACCTGTTAAACCAAGCACTTCCTTGATATGTCCAAAGACAGGTTTCATTGTGGCACTGCGTTTCTTACACAGTTTTCTGCCCTCAGGAGTCAAAAGCTTATACTCCATGGTGGAAACTGTAGTAAGAGGCAAGGGTATATTATCTTGCTGGACTTGCTGATCTCCATGATCCTGCTGTCAGGGTTGGTGATATTGGCCTTTATCTTTGTTCCATCTACGGAAACTGTACTGACATTGCAAAGTCCTGATTCGCAGCATACAGTTAAAACCTGAATAAACAGGCCTGCAAGTTCTGTGGCAAAGTTCTTACGAAAACGGCTTATGGTAGTATGGTCCGGATGATGGTCATCGGATATGATTTTAAAGGGCACGCTTTCAATACAAAGCTGTTTTATCTTTCTGCTTGATCTAACGCCAGTGCAGTATGAGTAAAAATACAAAGCTGTCATTGTGGACGGATTATAGGCGACTCTTCCCTCTTCTTTCGGATTGTAGCGTTTATAGAAAGGAATGAGGTCAAGATGTGAAACTATCTCCATTATGAACCAGAGGAGATGATTTCCCGGTAGGCAGTCTCTCATATCAGGCGGTAAAAGGTACATTTGATCTCTGTCGCTACTTATAAAGTTATATGCCATAAAGGTCCACCTCAGCCATTTTTGTAGTGATTTGATTCTTAGATTATTATAATGTATTTTGTCTGCGGATAACTTTATTCAGCAACATTTATGCAACAGGTTCTTAAATCTTTTTATAACATCCTCCACATATGTATAATACTCGTCACGAAATGGTCTGCATCTAACCAAGAAACCTGCGCTTCCGCGATATTGCACTAACATCTTATCAATAGCAAACCACGCACGACCAACAGGCTCATTGTCATGTTGCGCCTTCGGTTGACCTGGCTTTAGACTGAAACTTATTCCTGCTGCTTTTAACTCCTCATACAAACGCCATTCCGGTTCTGTTTCCAAGAAAAGTTCAGATAACTCTTTTGCTCTTTGCAGGCCAAGATACGATGACCACCGATTTCGAGAAACACGCACACCTTGTCCATTTGGTCCTTTATTCTCAATTGGCTTCTTAAACTCCACGACTTCACCAAGATAGTATACAACCTGATATTGATTCTTATTATGACTTGTACTCCACGGGGTTTGGATATCTTTTCGTCTCAAAACTCCGATTCTTTCTACTGGTGCAATATGGGTGATCGCACCAGGATTTCGCAATGATGATGGGGAGTATATTGCGACCCAACGCACAGCAAACTGTCTCCTCTGAGTTGGGGTGAGAGGTGTATAGTAGCATTGCTGAGAACAAATCCATTCAAGATGCTGTTTTGGATTATTTGGCCTTAGCACAGCTATCATTACTATCTCTTTTGCAGCTTCTCTCCAAGAACGCAACTGTTCATGAGCACTATGAGGAATTGAACGTTCGGCTATCGACCAACCACCTCTACGAAGAAGCTCGCTCAGCCATTTTTCAAGATAGCGTGTTTCATTCGGAAGAAACGGAATAGCTCCTATACCAAGTCGCTCTAAAGAAGTCCAAAAACGACTGTTAGAAAATTGATCATCTTTGTCTACATAAGGGAAGAGTGCTGCTCCTTCTACCACGCTATGTTTGAGCCTTTCTGATCTGGGGCCTTCTGAGCTTGTTTCTTCAAGAATAGCATCTCGGTAGCGATGAAGAACGTTGATGGCGTCTTGTGGTGGCCCTGGTGAACCAAATTGAGACACATAGTCGGGAGAAATTTCTATCCTATATTTAGCATCTAAAACAAGCCTCATGGTGGGCCAATTGGGGTCCTTTAATGTCAAAACTATATCTGGCTGTTGAGGAAGGAGATAGGCTGCCTTAGTAAACTTTGGGTTATATGTAACTTCGATAGTACTGGAATTATTTACTTCAAAGCGGACTGTAGATTTGTATCCACGTTTAAGCTGTACCCTAAGGCCATCGCGATCCAAAATTAGCAACCGATCAACTGGGATTTGTTTTCCAAGCAATTTAGAAATAAGGCGAACGAGGGCTAAATAACACCAATATTCGTATAAGAGATAAATATCTTTAACGGAAAGTTCAATCGGCCCCCCTAATACACGAAGCCCTCGAAGCAGAATTAGACATGCACGATAAGCCTCACGATATCCCGGAGCCGTCTGTAAAGTGAGCGAAGCAAAACCTGCGGGGGGTAATCCAGCAGCTGCTACAATGGGCTCAATTTCCTGAAGGCGTGCAATCCGATTCTCAAACGTAGCAATTTCCTCAAGAATCCTTTTATCTTTATCAGTAATGGTCTGATTGCCCTTATGTTTTAACAAAATTCTTTTCTTTTCTTCAGTGTTAATGTGCGCCAGTTGTCTACGTATTCTCTCAATTTGTAAAGCAAGCCATCTATGTTCCGATGTGTCTAATGTTGGGCAAGATCGCCGTTCGGGGAGCTTGCATTTTATCGGGGCTCCGAAGCTGGTTCGCAATCTGGGACCAGAGCCCTTGCCCTGGACAACGGCACGTAGAACAGTAGAATCAGGTTTATGTATGAGATGGACTCTAGTTGAAAGGAGCTTCCTCGAGGGACCACGATGTGGATGCTGTTCAATATAGCGTAAACTAAGTTCTAATTTATCGATGACATAACGCAAGAGCGTAAGCCATTCAAGACGCGTGGAGTCTCGAGTGTTCACTGCAAAGCCTAATTGAAATGTGGATTGAAGGTATTCTAAAACTAGCGCTGTTAGTATATCTTGAACGTCAGCAATGAGTGTCTCATAATCAGAGGTATAGTCAAGCTTGCTAGGAAAGATTTCAACCTCAAAGTCAAATTCTGGTTTCCCGCCAACAAGAACCGTAAAGCGGCTACGTCCTACTTGACCTTTAAAGTTAATTATGCCGTAGACTATTCTGTTCTCCTCAGTTTTATTGAGACCCCGCAATATTGTCGGATCGCAATGTCTTAATTCCACCCGATCAGCGGTCTTACTCTTTAGAAAGATATTATAATTCGTCTCTTCATACAGACGCGGCCCAATTTGCAAATATGGATTGTCAGCTACCTGGGGTGGGACTTCATTACGCCAAGTATTACTGCCAAAGGTAGCATTAGGCCGACATAGAGAAATGACTAATCGGCCTAATGGGGCTTGCGCTCCCCATATAGTATTTGCAGGATTCCCTTTGGGGCCACTCCAGCTAAGATCAGCTTTGTCAGTTTCTATGTGAAAAAGTTCTTCCATAGTTTTAACTATAACCAATATGAGGTATACCCATCTTCGACTAAACGCCCCCACATCAAACATAACCTAGCAGCCAATCGAGGGTATCGGGCATCATTAATTGCATTAGTACGGTTTGCCCCTTCCCAGTTCTCTAATATAGGCCATGCATCCTCATCAGTTGCAAGTGGTTCACCTGTCATTGCCCATCCGAGCATGCCTAATATGACTCGTCGGATTGCACTGCTACCTCCAACTATTCTGGGTAGGATTTTCATTTCAAGCGCCAAGTCAAGAGGATCCACTCTCTCATTGTTCCTCCCCTTGAAAGATTCTTGGATTTCCAATGCATTAATAAGGAAGAGAGCAACTTCGTCTCGAATCCTATAACCAACCTGTAACTGCGCCAAAGCGAGATATTTATTTATATCTTTAAGTGCCTCGATAGCCCTTGCAATCTCTTTCTCTTCCTCATTTTTCAGGTTATTTAACTCTGATAATCTTAAAGCTCTGGGATACCACTTTGAAATAGGCCAATAATTCCTCGTAATCCCTGAATCTACCTGCGTGGCCGTTATTTGAGGTTTTTTCCAGAGATCAAGATAAACATCCGAGAGTTCAATTGTAAAGGCACGGTCTAGGACTTTGCGACTAAAACTATGAGAACTCTCATCCATATTGACAGTCCCCACCAAACAGAGGTTTGATGGTAAGATGACCTTGCTCCACTCAACATCTTTCTTATTATTAATGGACTGCAAAAGCAAAGGATCACTATCATAGCCTAATTCCGGAGTACCATGCCTACATTCAATCTTACTAAGAACCTCTGCAAAATAATGTTCAACCCTAGCTAAGTTCATTTCATCAATAATGCATGTCCAAAGGGTATTTCTATCGTTCATAGCTTCACGAGCTATTTCGAGGAGTACACCTGGACGAAAATCTCCTTGTAAATCAACATAACCAAGAATATCCGAACTATCAGTCCAGTCTGGACGAACTGGTATAAGCCTGCTTTTTCCAGAAATCGCCTCTGCAACAAGTGCCGGCAACTTAGATTTTCCAGTTCCAGAAATACCTGCCAAGATCATGAAAGGTTTGGTACGAACTGCAGTAACGTATTGAGCTATCTGCCATGGTTCATAAACAAATCCATTACTTTGGATATGGGATATAATGTTTTCAATTACGGAATACGCATTAATTGGTTTAGTAGATACGTTAGGTACTGGACCAAATTTTTTGAGTTCCTTTTCAATAAACTCATCTATGCTTCCAAAATCCTTTTCTATCGTTTGAACTTTTGCTGCTGAAATTCTTGTAAAGCCTCTATAGGACTTATTTAAATATTGTGATAAACTCTGAACTGGAATTTCTATTTTTTCAGGCCTAGAAAGGAAATACATAAACTCCCAAGTGTGTCCATCGGAGTCTGACCCCCATAAAGCCTGTGCACATTTTTCATTTCTACACTTCTTTAATATCTTTGCAACATAATGATATGTATTGTCATACACGCATAGTACATAATCATCTGGTTTTAATTCGTTCCAAAGCCTTTCGTTGCTGGGCCCAGGCATTGCACCCCAAGCATAAATGCCATGTCTACTATTAATTAACCGCAGTTCTTCTTGATCCTCAGACTCAAAAAATTTTATGATTTTTTCTAAATTAATCGGATTTTTTATAGATATTTCTAAATGTTGTCTTGCTTCTGAATTACCAGCAGTAAAAATGAATATCTGCTTTTCCATCAGGCTCACTCCGCTTGATACTCTGTATACTTTTTCGCACTACCCCTAACAAGTTTAACTGGATATTTACTCGTATTTATATCAATTTTTAGATATGCTACATCAATAATATCTATATTTAACTTATCAGCTAACATTACAAGATAAATGAAAATATCTGCAATTTCTTCCTCTACTTGCTTGTGAATAGGTTCTGATAATTTTTTGCTTTGATCTTCAGTCAGCCATTGGAATTGCTCAACTAATTCACCCACTTCAGCAGTTAAAGCCATTGCTAAATTCTTAGGAGAATGGAACTTGTCCCAATCTCTTTCTTCGACAAAGCGTCTCAGTCTTTCCTTAAGATCAAATAACGATTTGTCATTCATAAGTTATTCACCCTTTTCATTTCCAATTTCCTCCAAAGCTTACTTTTATTTATTACTTCATTATATAATGTAATCTCGCACCAAGCGATAGAAGATGAACAGCAGGATAAAGATAAAAAAGTTTAGACAACCAGAATCAAGACAAATAAGATGACCTCTTATATGTAGCAAACTTCAGAAAAGTATAACTGCATAGATCTATAGTTAACAAGTAAATTTAACAATATTCAAAAAATGTACCACTTTCATGAATGCCAACAAGTTATCACCTAACACATTCTACGTCTCCATTTATATATTGATTGTAATTTACAATTACCTATATCCAATGTCAAGATAATATAAAAAAGCAATAACTGAACATTAGAATTGAATTTTATCTTGTGCGTGCAGTGGGATCTGTTCCTGCTAAATATTTTTACGGCTTTTCGATCTACATCACACAATGACTGATGGTGTATCTAAGTAATCAAGTAACCACCCGACTTTATCAGTCAACTTCAAAATTTTCTCATCGCTACGGAATTGTTAAATCCATAACGTGCAAAGTTGCCCCTAAAACTTTAGGTTATAGCCGTTTGATTAGGCTTAATTTATTGTTGCTTCTGCGCTTTTATGACATTTATTATCCCTGCCAAGACATCAAGGCGAGTTAGCGGCTCGCCGATCGTTTGAGCGACCTTTAAACATTCGCCGAGCTGTCCTGCCCGGGCCATAGTCATAGCAATCATAGACAGCCTACCTGATCTGAAATCGGCGTCTGCAATCCTTTGAGCTGCTTGCAGCGCCCGATCGTACTGCCCGGCTGATGCCATCGCTTCTGCAAGGAGGGAAAACACATAAATCCCGGATTGTTCGCTTTTGTTTTCGTTAATGATACCTTCGGCTATCTGTAAGGCCTTGTCGAACTGTTTGACCTGTGCAAAGGCTTGAGTAACAACAGAAAACGAAAAATTGCGTTCATATTTCATATCCGGCTTTTATGCCCTCGGCAACTATCAATTCTTAAAGGGTATTGACTTTTTGAAAGAGGCGTAATATAATGATCACAAACAATCATAAATGATCAAAAACAATCAAGGTGATGGCAGTGTTCGCAGAGGAAAGAAGGGCCGCCATAGTAAGCAAGATCAAATCGGGTGCCCCCATATACGTGGCAGACCTGGTTCAAGAGTTCGGCGTCTCCGAGGCTACGATACGTCGGGATCTGGCAGTTCTTGAAGACATGAATCTGCTCAAGCGAACTCACGGCGGGGCCGTTCCTCCCAATTACGGCCTTGAACCCACCTTTCAAGAGAAGGAAATTCAAAACCTTAACCTCAAGGCAGCTATCGGAAAAATGGCCGCATCCTTAGTAAAAGAAGGAGAAACCGTACTGCTTGACGCTGGCACCACTACCCTGCAGATCGCCTCAAACCTTCGCGGACGCAATGTGACAGTCGCCACCAACTGCATAGATGTTGCAAATGTATTCCTCGACGATACTTCGGTAGAGGTTTGGTTATTGGGTGGAATCCTGCGAAAGGGCCCCCGATCTCTCGTCGGATTTTTGACCAACCAAGCGCTAAAGGCCCTTCGCTTTGACAAGGTCTTTCTGGCAGCAAATGCCATTGACGCCGATTTCGGCGTTACCACACCAAATATGACGGAAGCCGAGACAAAGCGCCATATGCTCTTCGCCGGCAAAAAAAAGATACTCGTCGCAGACCATTCAAAGATAGGCCTGGAGGGCTTGTGCAAGATATGTGATCTCAATGAACTTGATTTGTTCATCACCGACGACAAGGGAGATGAAAGAAAGGTCGAGCAATTAAAAAGAAAGGTAAAAGTAATTATCGCTAGCGAAGGGAGCGATGAAAGGTGACATCTATCGTAACGGTCACCCCAAACCCTGCAATAGACCACACCATATTTATCCCTAACTTCACAGCAGGAAGGGTAAACAGGGTCAAAAAGGAGCGCAAAGACGTCGGGGGCAAGGGTTTCAACGTGGCTTCTTTTTTAAAGGACTACGGCATAGAAGAAGTAGTTGCTACAGGTTTTCTGGGCAAGCACAACAAAGAGTTGTTCGAGCACTTCCTTGCAGCCAGAGGGATAAAAGACGAATTCGTGCTTTTAGACGGAGAAACGCGCACCAACATCAAGATCGTTGACGAGCAAAAAAAGGAGATAACGGACATAAATTTTCCCGGACTTCAATGCGACAAAAAAGTGCGCGCCAATTTACAAAAGATATTAACACAATTAGCCGAAAATAACGATTATTTCGCTCTATGTGGCAGCCTTCCTCCCGGCATCGACGACAATTTTTTTGCCGAAGTTACATCCATACTTAAATCCCTGGGCAAATTTGTAGCTTTAGACACGAGTGGCCCTGCATTGAAAAAGGCTTTGAAATCGAAGCCTGACCTCATAAAGCCCAACATCGCAGAATTTTGCGAGATTTTTGGCCTCTCAAATCCCTCCTTCGACCAAATCGTAGAGGGTTTAAAAAAACTGCTTTCCCTGGGTATCAAAACCGTATGTCTCTCCATGGGCGAGAAGGGAGCTTTTTTCGCTGAAGACCACACCCTCATACAGGCCATACCTCCCAAGATCGACGTTTTGACCACTGTTGGCGCCGGAGATGCTATGGTAACCGGTTTAATTGCAGGTGCGGTAAAAGGAGAAGCTCTATTGGAACGGGCTAAACTAGCGACGGCCTTTTCCCTCTGTGCCCTCACAAAATTGGGAACGGAACGAACGACACGGGAAAGAGTCCTGTCCGTTATTGAGAAAATTTCCGTAAAGGAGGTCAAGATATGAATATCAAGGATTTATTATCGGAAGGAAGGATACTGCTCGACTTAACGGCCGACGCAAAGGAGGATGTCTGGAGGGCTCTGGCAAATAAGATGTATGAGGATGGGATAGTCGCAGATGTAGAGGCATATTTAAGGGATGTGGCCGAGAGGGAAAAACAGGGGACTACGGGAGTCGGATTCGGAGTTGCCATACCTCACGCTAAATCCGATGCAGTAAAGGCTGCCGGCTTAGCTATGGCCAGGACCACCCAAGGAATAGACGTAGCATCCCTCGACGGGACAAAGGCCGACATCTTCTTTCTGATCGCTGCGCCAAAGGATGCGGATAAAGTTTATCTGCAAGCCCTTTCTAAGCTCGCAAGGTTGCTTATGCACGAAAACTTCAGGGAGTCGCTGAGAAACGCCAAGTCTCCCCGGGACGTCTTGGACGTCATCGAAAGACAAGAAGAACAGATGAGTTAGAGGGAAGGAGGAAACAAAGATGGCAAAGATAGTTGCTGTAACAGCTTGCCCGACAGGAATTGCCCATACTTACATGGCAGCAGAATCTTTGAAGGTTGGAGCAGAAAAGTTAGGCCACGAAATCAAGGTCGAGACAATGGGGTCGGCGGGTTCCGAGAATAAGCTAACGGATGAAGATATAGCCCAAGCTGACATCGTCATCATCGCAGCCGACACAAACGTAAATATGGAGAGGTTCGCAGGGAAACCAATATACATGACATCTACGGGAATAGCGATCAAAGATGGCGTTGCCGTGATAGATGAAGCATTGAAGAAAGCCACGGTTACTATGGAAAAAGAGGTCGCCAAGATAGAGGAGATGAAGGCTCAGCGATCGGCACAAAGGTCTGGAGTATATAAGCATCTAATGACTGGTGTGTCCCACATAATCCCCATAGTTGTGGCCGGAGGGCTGTGCATTGCCCTCTCCTTCGCCTTCGGAATACATGCTGCAGAAGAAGAAGGCAGCTTGGCAGCAGCGCTCATGAGGATAGGCGGCGGAGCGGCGTTTGCCCTCATGGTCCCGGTCCTTGCCGGTTATATCGCCTACTCCATAGCCGATAGACCAGGCCTTACTCCGGGCCTCATAGGCGGTATGCTCGCCAATCAAATAGGCGCAGGTTTTCTCGGGGGTATATTGGCAGGTTTTATCGCGGGTTATATTACGCTTGGGCTTAAAAAATCCATAAAACTCCCGAAAAGCCTGGAGGGGCTCATGCCAGTTTTAGTCCTGCCTCTTTTATCTTCTCTGGCAACGGGATTGCTCATGATATACGTTATAGGCACGCCGGTAAAAGGCATAATGGACTGGCTTACCGTGAGCCTTAACAATATGAGCACCGCTAACGCAGCTATTTTGGGATTGATACTTGGAGCAATGATGGCCGTCGATATGGGAGGCCCTGTAAATAAGGCAGCTTACGCCTTTGCCGTGGGCCTTCTTGGGAGTAACACTTTCGAGCCCATGGCCGCGGTTATGGCCGCAGGTATGACGCCTCCATTGGGAATTGCTTTGGCCACGTTCATCGCAAAAAATAAGTTCACAAAAGAAGAAAGGGAAGCCGGCAAAGCTGCAGCGGTCCTTGGAGTGTCCTTTATAACTGAAGGAGCTATACCCTTTGCCGCCGCCGATCCTTTGAGGGTAATACCCTCAATCATTGCTGGCTCAGCCGTCACTGGAGCACTTTCCATGTTCTTCCGCTGCACCCTCAGAGCTCCCCATGGAGGTATTTTCGTCCTCCCCATCCCGAATGCCGTCGGAAATCTTGGTTTTTATATAATAGCCATAATCGCCGGAACTCTAGTAACGGCTGCCTTGGTAAGCGCACTGAAACCCAGAAAACAATAAAAGCTAAACATGCCTTAAACAAACAAAGAGGTGTCCGCAAAGGACACCTCTTTGTTTGTTTAAGTTAGCATAATTCTAAAGGCGCTACCATCCAAGATGTTGTAGAGAAAACCAACCTTTCTTACCCTACTGCTCATAGATACCTGGAGTATCTAGCAATGTCAGGCTTGGCTTCCAAAGAACCCAAATACCAAGATGGGCGCTCTGGAAGACCTAGATTTATCTACTACCTTTTAGATTCTTGCACTTCACCTAAACACCCCTTCACTAGGATGTCTTTCAGAGGTTAAGACCAAGAATTTATGAAGCATTATTTGAAAGGATCATATGCTTCGACCAAAAAATTTTCCCCTTCCTTCCCTTGCTTTAAAAAGACCATTATCGTATATCACTTCACCTCGCGATAATGTAGTACAGACTTTGCCCTTTATCGTCATCCCTTCGTAGGGTGAAAAGTCCGTATTCATATGCAAATTATTGGAACTTATTGTCCATTCTTGATTGGGATCCAGAATTGTTATATCGGCATCTGATCCAATTTGAAGCGCCCCTTTTCTGGGAAAAAGGCTATATATCCTGGCTGGATTTTCCGCAAAAAGCTTCACCATGACCTCCAGGGAAATGCCTCGTTTTAAGACGCCTTCGCTAAAGAATAAAGGCAGCGAAGTCTCCACGCCGGGCAAACCGTAGGGCAGGTCGAGAAAGCTATCCTTCCAGCTTTTTTGCTCTCTAGTAAAGGGACAGTGATCCGTCGCTATCAAGGAAATATCTCCGTTGCTGATGCCTTCCCAGAGAGCCTGAGCGTCCATGGAGGTCCTCAATGCGGGAGAAGCGGAGTATAAGTGGCCCTCCACACCCTCATATACTTCCTTCGTAAGCAGGAGATATTGGGGACATGTCTCAGCTGTCGCTTTTGAATAAAAGCTTCTGGCTCTCTTAAAGGCCTCCAAACCTAAAGCGGAGGATAAATGCACTATATGCACCCTGGCGTTTGCCCTTTCCGCCAAGTAAATGACATCGCCTACTGCCAGGGCTTCGCAAAGAGGTGGCCTTGCCTTGGCCAGAGTACTCATATCGCCAATCTCACTACGATCCAATGAACTAACGATATGGTTAATTATCTCCTCGTCTTCTGCATGTACTATGGCCAATGCTCCCAGGTCGCCTATCGTCTCAAAGGCATCGAAAAGCGCTCCTCTGTCGGTCCTTCTGCCGGAGGAGCTGTAGGCAGTGAAAAACTTAAAACTGGTAACTCCCATTTGCGTTGCCTTCAAGATCTCCCACGACCTGGATCTGTGCCAACCGATAATTTCAGCGTGAAGCGTATAATCGATGTAGGATTTTTTGGCTTCATCGAGCCTGCTTTCTATATCTTCAGGAAGGGTTGAATCTCTGTCGCCCACCGTAAAATCTATGACGGTCGTGACTCCGCCACAGGCTGCAGCTTTTGTGCCAGAAGCAAAATCATCGCTCGAACGGGTGCCAGAAACGGGAAGCTCCATGTGAACATGAGCATCTATCACGCCCGGCAACACGAGTTTGCCTGAGGCATCGACAACATCTTTTCCTTTTAAATCATAACCTATCGCCGCTATACATTCGCCTGCGATGCCGATATCCCCTTTAATCGTTCCAAAGGGACTACCTACTATTTTGCCACCTTTAATTACAACATCATACATCAGATCAACCCCCGATCGTCTGGGTTTCCCGGCCATAAAAAAGGCTTCATGTTTATCGTTATGTCAAGATGGGAAATTTATCGGATTTCTAAAGGATATCCATTTGCATTATACTATCAAAGAGAAGGGGGAGTTGTATGGGATTAGGATTAATGGTTTTTATTGGATCTGTTTCTTTGATCTATTTTTTTGCCAATTACTACATTTACAGGCACATATCTGTTTTGTGCCATTCTCCTTTGGGAAAAGTTGTGTTGATTGTCCTTGTTTTGGCCATGATCGCCTACCCCTGCGGCCGTCTGCTTCAGGCCTTCACCTCCCTTGAAGGTATCGCCAAAATATCCGCCATGGTCGGTTCTTACTATTTTGCTTTCATGGCCTATGCATTTTTATTGAGCCTCTTCATAGACATTTACAGACTCATGTCTTCTCTCTTCTCTTTTATGCCGCTTTTGGATGTCACTTTAAGAGCGCACATATGGAAAATAAGCGTCGTCCTCATAATGGTCCTGATCGTAATTGGCAGCATTAACGCAAGAAGAACGCGAACAGTGGCATTAAACCTGGAGATGCCGAATGTCAATGCGACTTTGGATTCCATCCGAGCCGTAGCCGTATCGGACGTGCATGTAGGTCTCTTCATGAACAACTCTCGCATAAAAGATCTTGTGAGCAAAATTAACGATCTGTCTCCGGACTTGGTGCTTTTCGTGGGCGATATAGTAGACGAAAGCGTTTCCGTTGCGATGGAAGAAAGCCTGGCTGAGGAATTAAAACAATTGAATGCTCCCTTAGGTGTATATGCCGTTGCCGGCAACCACGAATATTACGCGGGAATAGAGGAAGTCGAGAAATACCTCGCCAGGGCAGGAGTGAAGCTGCTCCAAGATGAATTCGCGATCATAGAAAATTCACTAATTCTTGTAGGCAGAAGGGATATTACGGCAAATCGCATAGAAAGGTCAAAACGCATTCCCTTAAACGAAATACTCCAAGAAGTTTCAAAGGATCTCCCTGTCATGGTTTTAGACCACACGCCCGTCAACTTAGACGAGGCGGCATCTCAGGGAGTTGCCATTCAGCTGTCTGGCCATACGCACAACGGTCAGATGTGGCCATTTAACTTAATAACAAAATTGATATTCGAAAAAAGCTGGGGGGTTTTGCAAAAGGACAAAACTTTAATTTACGTATCCAGCGGGTATGGAACTTGGGGACCTCCGGTCCGTCTGGGATCAATGCCGGAGATAATCCTTTTGAACCTGAGGTTCATCAATTCAGTACAAGGAGGTAGTGAGTGAAATGCCCTTTTTTACGATATCAACCTTTAACGCAAATTCCGTCAGAAGCAGGCTTCAAATCCTCGAAAGATGGTTGATAAAAAACCCCGTAGACGTCTTGTGTCTGCAAGAGACGAAGGTAAGCGACGATCAATTTCCGGCATCGGCCTTCGATTCCTGGGGATACCACGTCTTTTTCAGGGGAAGGAAAGCTTACGCCGGTGTGGCAATTGCTTGCCAAGGGGAACCCAATGAGATCATTTATGGCTTCCCCGACGGCAAAGACGGAAAGGACGACGACAGACTGATGATCGCCAGGTTCGACGACCTGTGGGTAATAAACACTTACGTCCCCCAGGGCAAGTCCATTGACCATCCCGATTATCGATACAAAAAGGACTTTTTCCGGCGATTCCTCGATTTGCTGGAATCGGAGTTTAAGGCAGATGACAAGATAATTTGGGTGGGAGACATGAACGTAGCCCCAGAGGAAAAGGACGTAACGAAACCGGAAACGAAAAGAAACCACGTATGCTTTCATGAAGAGATAAGGGATATTTTCGACACCGTCAAATCCTGGGGTTTTGTGGACGTCTTCAGAAAACACCACCCGGAAGAAGGACAGTACACATTTTGGGACTATAGGGTCAAAAATGCTCTTGAACGAAACATAGGCTGGCGCGTAGACCACATATTAGCTACGCCTTCCGTAGCAGATCGCTCAGTGGATTGCTACATAGACAGGGAACCCAGATCATGGGAAAAGCCGTCGGATCATACTTTTCTCGTCGGCATATTCGATCTTTAATTTAATCTTAAAAATTACCCACAAAAGCCAATGAATACGCTTGGGAGTACCATGAGGGGAATATTTTTGGTCCTTGGGGCGACCACGATTTGGGGAACGAACGGTCCCGTAGTTCGTTTCGTCGACGGTTTTGGAGTCGGCCCTTTTCTCATAACGCTTTTTCGCATAACCGTCAGCACCTGTATTATCATCTCTCTCGCCCCCAAACCCCGAAGCGCTTTGATAATTCCCCGTAAAGAGGAGATGGGCAGAGCGCTTTTTTGGTTGAGCTCCCTTGGGCTTATCAGCTCGAACTTGGGCCTTAGCATAGCCTTTTTGAGGATATCCGTAGGAATGACGATGATCCTGTATTACACCGCTCCGATTTGGGCTATGATAGGAGCCTGGGCTATAGCTCGAGAGCGCCCCTCTCTGGTGCAAATTCTGGCCTTAATACTCTCTCTGTGGGGAGTTTACTTTGCCGTATGGGATCCCAGCGAGGGCTTGAAGTTCGACATCATTGGCATTCTCTGCGCACTGGCCGGCGGTGCCGGTTATGCCCTCTACCTTTTAAACGGAAGATACGGACTCGGCAAAAAATCGCAGTATAAGGCCTATTTGCAAAGTTTTCTATGGGCATCGGTAATCTGTTGGGTCGCCGGGCTTTATGGAGGAAAAGCAGCGGATCTATTCAAGGCCCCGCCGAAAGCCTACCTTGGCCTAATGTATATGGCATTATGCACCTCCGCCATTGCCTTTGGCATGATCTCGAGATCCCTTAAATATCTATCTAGCTCTATAGCTTCGGTATTATCCATGAGCGAAATTCCCCTCTCTATGATGTGGGCCTTTCTATTGCTTGGAGAAAGGCCGGAAAAAAGCGCGATCATCGGCGGAGTCTTCATATGCATTGCAGTCATCATGTTGTCGCTGGAACCTTTATTCTATTGTAGAAGTAATAAATAGATGTTATATTATATGCGTCAGAGCCTGAGGCAAAAGGGGTGTGAGAGATGGAACACTACTGGAAGATCAAATGCCCGGTTTGCGGTGCCGAAACTATATCGTCCACAAAAGAAGACACACAAGTTCATTGTTCACACTTCAGCAGCTTTTTCCCTGAAAAATCTCTCGTCATCTATTACAACGATCTGGGAGAAGAGGTCGCAGTAAGCCTTGAATCCGTCGGACAGACATGCTACAACTTCTCCTGCCCTCTCTGTAAGGAGAAAATAGAGGCCTGTGCAACGGAAGGGGCACATCAATATTTCATAAAAACCAATTGCACTCATTTCGTATCCCTGCAAAGGGGAGAAGGAGATAAAATCTCTGCAATCTTTGCAGATTCCTACAATAACATTTTCCCCATGGAATTGGGATAGCATCCAACTCGAGTTTCATCCCTCCCTTTTTCTAGAAAAAGGGAGGGATGAAACTAAATTTTACCTTATTTTACCTTTTTCTGGGCAGCTGATGAATGGCCTCTCCTTTGACTCCCATCACCGCCTCGTGGAAAGCTTCCGCCAGTGTTGGGTGGGCATGAATGCAGGAGATCAACTCCTCTGCGGGTATGCCAGCATGCATGGCTAAGGCCGCTTCGTGTATGAGGTCGCTGGCGTGGGGTCCGATGATATGAACGCCCGCCAATTTGCCGTCGCCGTAGGCCAATACCTTTACCAATCCATCTTCTTCGCCCATGGCAATGGCCTTGCCGTTGCCGGCAAAGAGGAACTTGCCGACGGAGTAATCGATGTTATCTTTTTTCAATTCCTCTTCGGTCTTCCCCACAGAAGCGACTTCGGGAATGGTAAAGACCGCTGCAGGAATGGCATCATAATTTATCCTGTCGGCTTTACGTCCGAACATGGCCTCGACAGCCACTTTACCCTCCTCTGAAGCGACATGGGCAAGATAGGGCGGACCTATTACATCGCCGATGGCGTAAATTCCTTCAACGGAGGTCCGATAGAATTCGTCCACGATTATGCCCTTCTTCCCCGTTTCAATTCCCACTTCCTCGCAACCAAGGCCTTCAACGTTGGGGACGTTGCCCGTCGCTACCAAGACCAGGTCTGCATTTAGCGTAGCCTCTTCCCTGTCACTTGAAGCGTAAACGGTTAGGCCCTCTTTTCCCTGCTCTATTCTGTCTACGAGCATGCCCTCATAAAAGGTTATGCCCCTCTTCTTTAAAAGCAGCTTTATTCGCTTGGATATTTCGCCGTCCATTAACCTGAGAACTCTGCTTCTAACCATTACCGTAACATTGGATCCCAGAGCATTGTATATGCTGGCAAATTCCATGGCTATATATCCGCCGCCATATATAAAGAGGTTATCGGGCAGATCCTCGTACTCGAGCAACTCCCTGCTGGTCACTACTCCCCTCAAACCCATCCCTGGAATATCAGGTACGGCCTGTTTGGAACCGGTAGCGATAAGGATGAATTTAGCCTCAATCTCCTCCCTGCTGCCGTCGGACTTCGTTATAGATATCGTGTTCTTGCCCGATAATTTAGCCTCTCCCTCGATGACGTTAACCTTGTATCCCTTTAATAATTGAGCCACTCCTCCCGTAAGTTTGTCGACGGATCTCCTCTTCCAGGCATGCACTTTGGCCATGTCCACCTTCGCTTCGCCGACGACAATTCCGGTCTCTTCCATTCTTTGGGCCAACAGGACGCTTTCGGCACTTTGACACAAAGCCTTCGTTGGAATGCAACCATAGTTAAGACAGGTTCCTCCAATTCTATCCCTTTCGACGACGGTAACCGTGGCTCCAAGCTGTGCGGCTCTTATGGCGGCCACGTAACCCCCGGGCCCTCCGCCAATTACGACTAGGTCGCTTTTCATCAGCTTTATCCCCTTTCTCAAATATTTAAAGGCGCCTCTTGCGCCATTATTTTATGGCAAGAGACGCCCTTCGTCCGGATTTACGAGTTTACGCTTCGAAGTCCCATTTCACCACGGGTCTTTTGGCTGCCGTCACTTCGTCCAAGCGAGTAACAGGAGTGTTCTTCGGTGATTCCTTTACAAGGTCTGGGTTTTCTTCCGCTTCTTTTGCTATAGAAATCATCGTCTCAGCAAAGGCGTCCAGCGTCTCGACGCTTTCCGTCTCCGTGGGCTCTACCATCATGGCCTCCGGTACGATCAGCGGGAAGTACACGGTCGGGGGATGGAAACCGTAATCTATTAGCCTCTTTACCATATCAAGAGTAGTGACGCCCGTAGCTTTCTTCTGCTTGTTGCCGGAGATGACGAATTCGTGCTTGCACCAACGATCGAAGGGAAGTTCAAAATAATCTCTAAGTTTTTTCAAGAGATAATTCGCGTTCAAGACGGAGCATTCGGCAACTTCCCTCAAGCCCTCAGGTCCCATGGTCAAAATGTAAGCGTAAGCTTTAACCATTACGTTGAAGTTACCGTAGAAGGACCTTACCTTTCCGATGGAAAGGGGCCTATCGTAATCGAGATAGTATCTTTCGCCCTCCTTTTCCACAGTGGGAACAGGCAAGAAGGGTACAAGTTCCTTTGTAACAGCTATCGGTCCCGATCCCGGCCCGCCTCCGCCGTGGGGAGTGCTGAAGGTCTTGTGAAGGTTCAAATGTACTACGTCAAAGCCCATGTCGCCCGGTCGCGCCTTCCCTAGATTTGCGTTGAGGTTGGCCCCGTCGTAATACAAAAGACCGCCTGCGTCGTGTATTATCCTGGCAATTTCGGTTATCCTTTCCTCGAACAATCCGAGCGTATTGGGGTTCGTCAGCATGATGCCGGCCACTTCGTCGCTCATCAGTTTCTTTAGATCTTCGACATCCACGTTTCCGCGCTCGTCGGATTTCACTTCCAGCGCTTCGAATCCCACCATGCTGGCCGACGCAGGGTTCGTGCCGTGAGCCGAATCGGGTATTATGATCTTCTTCCTCTTGCCCTCTCCCCTCTCTTCCAGGGCGGCCTTTATGATCATCAAACCCGTCATCTCGCCATGAGCACCTGCAGCAGGCTGTAACGTGGCCCTATCCATGCCGGTTATCTCGCACAACATCTTCTCCAGGTCGTACATGAGTTTCAGCGCGCCCTGTACCGTCTCCTCCGGCTGATAGGGGTGAAGCCGCAAAAAACCCGGCAGGCGCGAGACGGCCTCGTTTATCTTCGGGTTGTACTTCATCGTACATGACCCTAAGGGGTAAAAGCCTAAGTCGACGGCGTAGTTGAGTTGAGATAACCTGGTAAAATGTCGAACTACGTCGACCTCAAATACCTCGGGCAGCCTGGCATCGATCTTTCTCGCGAATTTTTCCGGGATTTTTTCGCCGGCTTCAGGCACATCACAAGCAGGAAGAGAGTAAGCCTTCCTTCCCGATTTACTCAACTCAAATATGAGCTCAACGGGCTTTTTCATCGCACTTCACCCCCTGCGATCCCGACAAACCTGTCGATCTCTTCTTTTGTCCTGCGTTCTGTCACGGCGATCAGCCAGCCGTTTTTGATCTCCGGGTACTGCCCGGAAAGATCGTAGCCCCCGATAAAACCTTCCTTTAGGAGCTTCTCGTTGATCTCCTTTACCGGCTTGGGAGCGATGAGGACGAACTCTTTGAAGAAGAAAGCGTTGAAGGCGCGCTTAAAACCCCTCTTTACGAGCTCATCCATTGCGTAGTGCGCCTTGTTGTAACAAAGTTTAGCTACTTCCTTAAGTCCTTCCTTTCCCATAGTGCTCATATAGACCGCACCCATCAGGGCGCATAAGCTCTGGTTGGTGCATATATTGGAGGTTGCCTTTTCGCGACGTATGTGCTGCTCTCTAGCCTGCAGTGTCAAGACGAAACCACGACGACCTTCGGTATCTACGGTCTGTCCGACTATGCGTCCCGGCATTTTCCTCAAAAGTTTCTCCGTCGCCGCCAAAAAGCCAAAATGGGGGCCACCGAAGGATGCCGGATTGCCGAGGGCCTGTCCCTCACCAGTAACGATATCGGCTCCCAGTTTTCCCGGGGCTTCCAATAGTGCTAGAGATATGGGGTCAGCACTTACGATAAGCATGGCACCCTTAGAGTGAGCCAGTTCCGCTATGGACGCCAAGTCTTCGATAACGCCGAAGAAGTTTGGACTTTGAATCATGATTGCCGCAACTTTGTCGTTCAATTTACCCTTAACGTCCTCTAGATCAACCTGTCCGTCCTTGTATCCGAATTCCTCTACCTCAACTCCCCTAAAATGGGTGTATGTCCTTAAGACCGATCTGTATTCGGGGTTTACCGCTTTAGAACAAAGTACCTTTTCCCTTTTGGTCGCAGAGCAGGCCATGAAGGCAGATTCGGCGAAGGAAGAGGCGCCATCGTACATGGAAGCATTGGTCACGTACATACCTGTAAGCTCACATATCATGGATTGATATTCAAATATCGCCTGCAACGTCCCCTGACTTATTTCCGGTTGATAGGGAGTATAGGCAGTGTAGAATTCTCCCCTCGATATAATCGCGTCGACTACGGAAGGAACGAAATGATCGTAAACGCCCGCTCCCAAAAAGCAAGTGCAGTTGCCCAAATGCAAGTTCCTGCCGGCCAATTCCTGCGTATGTCTGACCAAACAGTCCTCTGCTAGGGGCCCCGGTATATCGTAATTTCTCTCCATTCGCACCTCTTTGGGAATATCCTCAAAGAGTTCGTCCACAGATTTGATTCCAAGGGCCTCGAGCATCCTCTCCTTATCTTCACGCGTATGGGGGATGTAATTCCACATTATCCCATCGCCTCCTCCTCTTCTTCGCAATGCTTGGCGTAGCTTGCGGCGTCTAAGAGAGCCTCCACCTCCTCAGGATTATTCATTTCGATCGTGGCGATCCAGTTCTCATAGGGATCCTCGTTGAGTAACCCCGGCTCATCTTCGAGAGCATCGTTTACTTCGGCTATTTCTCCCGAGACGGGAGAATATACATCGGAGGCAGCTTTGACCGATTCTATAGAACAAAGCGCCTCTCCCGCCTCGACCAGTGAACCCACTTCAGGAAGCTCGACGTAAACGATATCGCCTAGGTGCCCCTGGGCGAAATCAGTAATTCCGACGTAAGCTTTATTGCCCTCCACTCTCACCCATTCGTGCGTTTTCGTATACTTTAAATTTTCCGGTATGTTCATGACTCGATGCACCTCCTGCTTCTTTTTTGCTTCTTTTACTTTTTGTAACGCCTTTTGTAGAAAGGCGTCTCTACCACCTTGGCAAGCCTGTCCTTTCCCCTTATATCGACATGCACTTCTCGACCGATTTCTACATAATCGATATCCAACAATGCCAGAGCAAGATACTTTTCAAGCGACGGGGCATACGAACCTGATGTTATCACACCAACACTTTTGCCCTGTGACTTCACCTCGTAACCATGCCTCGGTACGCCCTTCTCGACCATCTCAAGGCCAGCTATCTTGCGCTTTAAACCCTTCTCCTTTTGTTCCAGGAGGCTCGCTCTCCCAATAAAATCTTCCTTGGACAGCTTAACGAAGAAGCCCAGACCGGCCTCAAGGGGAGTTATATCCTCCGACAGCTCCTGTCCGTACAAGGGCAGGCATGCCTCAAAACGCAAGGTATCTCTTGCCCCAAGTCCCGCCGGGACCAGGCCTTCTTCCTTTCCGGCTTTGAGCAATTCGTCCCAAATATGACCTGCATCGCCAGGCAGCAGATAAAGTTCGAAGCCGTCCTCGCCGGTGTATCCAGTCCGCGAAAGCAAAAGGTCCACACCTCCCACCGATACACGGTCCTTAAAAGTATAGAATTTCATTTCATCCAAAGCGACATCGGTAAGCTTTTGAAGTATGCCCTCTGCTTTAGGGCCTTGGATAGCTATCTGAGCGTATGAATCCGATACGTCTTCCGCCTTGACGTCGAACTTTTTCGATTTATCAACAATCCATTGGTAATCCTTATCTTTATTGGCAGCGTTTACGACCAAGAGGAAGCGATTTTCATCGTACATATATATCAACAAATCGTCTACAACTCCGCCATGTTCGTAGCACATAGGAGAATACATCACCTTACCCGGGACCAACTTAGTTACGTCGTTGGTTACGAGGTAATTGATGAACTTCAAAGCGTCCTTACCCTCGACAGTTATTTCCCCCATGTGAGAGACATCGAACAGGCCTGCTGCCTTTCTGGTAGCCAAATGCTCTTCGACTATGCCGCTGTATTGCACGGGAAGGGCCCATCCAAAGAAATCTACCACACGACCGCCCAACGCGACGTGTTTCTCGTAAAGAGGCGTCTTTCTCATTTCTCTCTCCTCCCTTTTTTCGTATTTCATCCATCTGCTTCTTATTCGATTACATCGAAGATGTACCATATATCATAGCATAGTGGCAATTGACAGGTAATATCTCAATTAACTATTTTAGCCTGGCATCGGCTTCCTCTTTAGATATTCTGGTGAGTTCATTGCGGGGCAACATCTTCAGCAGCTTCCAGCCAATATCTAGGGATTCGCTAATATCTCTATCCTCATCGTAGCTTTGTTTTATAAAGGAGTTCTCGAAGGACCTCCCAAAATCCATGTAGGAGATGTCTATTTGGCTAAGCTCGTCTTCCCCGATGACGCTCGCCAGAGCCCTGACGTCTTGGACCCTGCTGTAAGAAGCGTACAGTTGGCTTGCAAGGTCAGGATGGTCTTCTCTGGTGTAGCCCTTGCCTATGCCGTCCTTCATGAGCCGCGAAAGGCTGGCCAATACATCTATGGGAGGATAGATTCCCCTGGAATCCAGCTCCCTCGATAACACGATTTGACCTTCCGTTATGAATCCCGTGAGGTCTGGGATGGGGTGGGTAATATCGTCGTTGGGCATCGTGAGGATCGGGATTTGTGTCAGGCTTCCCTGGATCCCCTTCAAGACCCCGGCTCTTTCATAGAGGGAAGCAAGGTCGCTGTACATATAGCCCGGATAGCCCTTACGGCTTGGCACCTCGCCTTTGGCGACACCTACCTCCCTTAAGGCCTCACAGTAGTTCGTAATGTCGGTCATGATGACCAATACGTGCATATTGAGCTCGAAGGCCAGATACTCTCCCACGGTCAGGGCAAAGCGCGGCGTGGCTATTCGCTCGATGACGGGATCATCGGCAAGGTTTAAGAAGACAACCATGTTTTTGGTGCGCCCCTTCTCGAAAAGTTCCTCCATAAAGTAAGCTGCATCATCTCGTTTCACGCCTATCCCTGCAAAAACGACGGCAAAGTTTTCCTCCCCTACCAACTGGGACTGGTTGGCAATCTGCACGGCAAGCTTGTTGTGAGGTAGCCCGTTTCCCGAAAATATGGGAAGTTTCTGCCCTCTGATGAGTGTGGCCAATACATCTATGGCCGATATCCCCGTTTGAATGAAGTTTCTGGGATATACCCTTGCCATGGGATTTAAAGGAGATCCGTTAACATCCCTGCTATAGGCAGAATAAACGGGCCCGCAATCGTCCCTCGGTTCGCCCAAACCGGAAAACACTCTGCCGATAAGCGCAGGAGATAGTTTCATCTCGAGAGGCCTCCCTAAAAACCTTACGGCAGTCGTTTCTGGAACCAGGTCCGAAGTGCCGCTGAAAACCTGCACCAACGTGGCATCTTCGCCGTTCAAAACAACCTGTCCCAACCTGTGATCGCCGTTTTTCATCCTAATTTGAGCAAGCTCTCCAAAGCCCACGTCTGGTGTTCCTTTAAGCAGGACAAAGGGCCCATATATCTGGTCTACGCCCATGTGATCTATCAAGGGCATCGATATCACCTTCCCCTTGCAGCCAAACGTTCGCTGCCGGTCTTTTCCATGAAAGCATCAAGTTCCTCCCGTATTTTAGGCAGTTGAGCTTCCAACTCCTCTGACGATAACTCTTTGAGATGCACGAGGTTTGCCACAGTATCTCCTCCTCTCAGAAGGGAAAAGGGCACCCCCTGCCTGATCAAGGCGGAAGCCCTGTCGTAAAAGTGCATTATCAAAGAAAGAATGGCAAAACCCTTCGAAGGAGGCGAAAAGGAATCCGGACCAAAGGCGCCCTGCTGCAAGTAGCCGTTTTTAATCAAATAAGAAGTAAAGGCAACCAATCTCTCGCTGTCGGGCAATACATCCTCGCCAACAAGACGCACTATCTGCTGGATCCTTTCGTCTTCTGCTAATAGGTCCTTGGCCTTTTTTCTGAGCTCGCTCCAACCGGTATCCACATTCAAGGAAAACCAGTCTTCGACCTCGCCAACATATTCGCTGTAGGAATCCACCCAGTTGATCGCAGGAAAGTGCCTGGCATTGGCCAAGCTTTTGTCCAGCGCCCAGAAACATCTCACGAACCTCTTGGTATGCCTTGTTACGGGCTCAGTGAAGTCTCCGCCAGGAGGCGATACGGCACCGATTATTGTAACGCTTCCCATGTCGCCGTTAAGCGTTACCACCCTACCTGCCCGCTCATAGAATTCAGCAAGTCGGCTTGGCAGATAAGCGGGAAACCCCTCTTCAGCCGGTATCTCTTCCATCCTTCCGGAGATCTCCCTCAAAGCTTCCGCCCATCTCGATGTCGAGTCGGCCATCACGGCCACATCGTATCCCATATCCCTGTAATATTCGGCCATGGTAATGCCGGTGTAGATGGAAGCTTCCCTTGCGGCCACAGGCATGTTTGACGTATTTGCCACCAATATGGTCCGCTCCATCAATGGCCTGCCCGAGCGGGGGTCTTCCAATTCAGGAAACTCCTCCAGGACATCGGTCATCTCGTTGCCTCGCTCCCCGCAACCTATGTACACCACAACTGTGGCCTCGCTCCATTTTGCCAACTGATGTTGAGTTACTGTCTTTCCCGTGCCAAATCCACCGGGGATGGCCGCGGCGCCACCCTTAGCGATCGGGAAAAATCCGTCTATGACGCGCTGCCCTGTTATGAGGGGCTCTTTGGGCGTCAGGTGCTGCCTGCATGGCCTAGGCACCCTAACGGGCCAACGCTGTACCATAGGAATCTCTATCTCCTGGCCACGGCTATCCCTTACTTTAGCCACAGTTACGTCTGCTTTAAAGGTTCCCTTTGGCAGCACGAAGGTAAATTCGCCTTCTAGGCCCGGAGGGACCATTACCTTATGGGAAACCAGAGGGGTTTCTTTTATAGTTGCTATGACGGTCCCCGAAGTTGCGATATCTCCAACTTTTACCTCGGGTTCTAACTCCCACGTCTTTTCGGTATCTATCTCAGGAACTTTTATGCCTCTGGGGATGAAAATGCCGCCCTTCTCGTAAAGCGCCCCCAAAGGTCTTCCCACTCCGTCAAATATGTTGCCTAGCAATCCGGGCCCAAGGGCGATGGAAAGCGGTTCTCCCCTGCCAAATACCGGCTCACCCGCTTTGAGTCCTTGAGTATCTTCGTAAACCTGTATTGTGGCCTCGTCTTCATCGATGCGTATGATTTCGCCCATCAGTCGCATTTCGCCCACATAAACCATCTCGTGCATAGCAAACTCACGTATGCCCCTGGCTTTGACCACAGGACCGTTTGTCATGATAATTATGCCCTGTTTTTCCAATTTCGTTCCTCCCCTATTGCCAAATCGCCATCAGCCTTTCCGTCAACGTATCGCTCATCTCGACGACCTTGGTCTGCCAATCGGAGTTGACCTGCCGGTTGCCCATGTCGTCGATCAACCACAGCCCCCCAAGTATAGGGGCTGGAGTGGAGTCAAACCTCATATCGATTTGAGGACGAAGCTCCTTGCTTCTGGATACGATCCTTTCTCCGAGTGGAGAATCTATCGCCGCAAGCCTCAAAGACCCCTTCTTAAGATCGACAAGGGCCTCTTGAGCTTCCAAAAGGAGGCCAAGGAGTATCATCCAATGATCTTCTCTGGACCTCAAGGCAACGAGTTCGTCCAAAAACACGGCCTTGGCCTGGGTGATCAATCTATTCTGAAGGCGCAGCTTTTCCCTGGATACCTCCCTTTCGGCGGCCAGCAACTCCCGGCGTCTTATCTCTTCGGCCCTACGACGAGCATCGTTTATTATCAGATCGGCCTCCTGATCGATCTTGACCAATTCTTGAGAAAGCCATTCATCGGCTTCCCGTTGAGCCTTTTGCGTTATCCTCATAACCTCGGCTTCTGCCTTATCCAAGATGAGATCTCTCAAAGCACCCAATTTCTGCGTATCTACGTCAGTCACTCTATCTTCACCCCGATCGCTTCATGGAGGTACTTGGTCAGAAAATCGGCCTCTCTCGTCGTTCCGTGCCTATCGGGGATCTCAACCACCAGGGGAAGCTTTGTCTTTTCCCTGATTTCCTTGATAAGATCTGGGATTGTTGCAGCCGCCTTTTCGGTGATGAGAAGTATTCCTACGTCCTCCATCTGCAGCGCTTCATTTACGGCCTTCGCAGTCTCTTCAGATCCGTGTGCTTCCACTCCGGAGACCCCTGCAAGACGCATCCCGACGATGGAATCGTGATTATCGCTGATCAAATGTGCCCTCATTTCACATCCTTCCCAGTATCAAGAGGGCTATGATAAGACCGTAAATGGCGATCCCTTCGGCCAGCCCCAAGAAGATCAAGGTCGAACCTAGCATCTCCGGCTTTTCGCCCACAACCCCCAGAGCCGATGATCCCACAATGGCCACTGCAATGCCTGCCCCCAGACATCCAAGGCCGGCCGACAGAGCAGCTCCAAGATACCCCCAGCCTGAAACGCTCGCTGCATCACCCTGAGCGTAGCTTACCGTCGGAAATATGGTCAAACAAAAGCCAATGCCCATGGCCAATGCCGTCAAAAATACGAAAGCCCTCAAAAGCCCTTTGCTATTCCTTGCCTTTCTTTTGCCCATGATCGCTCCTGTGCAGACCAAAAGGACAACCGCCATAACGACCAACTTAACTCCCATAACGTTCATCCCCTTCTTGAAAGATTACATTTGACTACGGCTGACAGACTCGCCGGTCTTTTCCCATCTGACGGGCTTGAAAGAAACGCCGCCACCCTTATAGAACTTGCTGAAGAACTCGTAGTATTCCAACCTCAACGTCTGAATGAACACGATAAGTCCTTCCAGGCCAATTATCACGACGTTGCCTATAACCAATATGGCTATCTTGGCAAAGAGTCCTCCCGGCAATGAAGTAACCATATCGGACAGCATGAACACGGCCAGCGATAACCCCACATGGTTCAAAGCAAAGGCGGCCAGACGTAAAAAGGAAATTGTATTACTCAAGAAACTCAACAGATTGTGGAATACTTCAAAAAGGTATAATCCTCCACTCTCATTTGCTGAAGAGGAAATCCTCTCCTTCAACAATATCCTGGCCAAAAGGTCTCTCAATATAATACATGTCAACAGGACACAAAGGAGAGTTGCCACCACCCAACCCGGTATAGGCAGGGGTTTATGGCTCATCACCGCATATATTGCCCATGCTGCGGTAAGATAAAATATCAAACCGGCCATCCCTCTTCCGTCGAACAACATTCTTCCGAAATCCCGCTGCCTATAACAAAGTATCATGTTTAGTATCATGCCAATCGTTACTATGGAAACGCCTATGACGAGCGAAAGGGACAGCATCTTGCCCATATCCTTCATTGGAGACATCCAAATAGCTGGTATTATGTCCTCGAAACCAAAGATGCTGCCGTAAAGAAAGCCAAAAAGGACCGAACTGCATGCAGCTGCCTTAACCACCGTGCCGAGGGACTTGCTCATCTTGCGTTTCTTTTGCAGCAGATGGGCAAGCAATCCCAAGACTAAGCCATGTCCTACATCCCCGAACATGAAACCGAAGAAAAGACAAAAGGTGACGGCGACAAAAAAGGACGGGTCAATTTCTCCGTAAGAAGGCAAGCTGTACATGGCCACGACGTGCTGGAAAGCCCTAACAAGCGGCAGGTTTCGCAGATACGTAGGGACCCTGATCTCGCTATAGGGAAGGTTCTTTTCCTCCTCGATCATTACCGTTGTCCTCGGCGCCTGATGCTCGATCAAGCTTTTAAGCTGTGCTAACATGTCCTCGGGTATCCATCCCGAGAGCACGTAAATATCGCCTATCTCACCCCTTCCCTTACACAGGTCATATATACGCTGCATGGTATAAACGGAGGAGTAAAGCTTTTCCAGCTCTTTCCTGCGCTTGTCCAAATAATCCTTTGCTGCCTTGGACAGGCCTTCTATGGCTCTAATTTTATTGTCTATCCTTTTTTGTAACGCTTCCGCAGGATTATCCGAAATTGTTTTTAATACATCATCTATGGAATAACCCTTGAAATAGACGGAATCTAAAAGCTTTTCTGCACCTTCTTTATATTCAGGAATGGCGAAGGCCAACATCCACGTTTCGTGGTGCCAGCTGTACAGCTTCATGACCAGCATTGGCACGCTCTGGCTGCTTTCTTCTAAGCGCTTGAAGTTTTCGTCGGATAATTTGCCGAAGAACATCAACAAGTTCTGCGTATCAAGAAGCTCTTTCGGATCCATCTTGTTTTTAATCAATGCTTCGGCACAGACTAATATGGCTTTTAATTCATCCACTTCCTCCTGAAGAGATGACTTGCGCTCCGCCCAAAGTCGTAACTTTTCCGTTATTTTGCGAACCTCTGCCCTCATTCTCTCGTAGGTTTGTTCTTTCGTTACGGGTACGGGATGCGCTTCAGGAAGGCTTTCGCCAGCTGCCTGCCAGACGTAGGCCATCTCGGATAACAGTTCGTCATACGGATTGTCGGTGGAAGTCTTTACTTTCGACCGCAGAGATCGATCACCCAATATGAGATCGAGCGACAGAGGTTGAAAACCTCCAAGCAGTATCATTTGGTTAGCAACATATTCCATTTCATCCTTTGGCCCTATCAGTGTAACGGCCAACATCCTTATTATCGCCAAGATAAAGCACCTCCCGGTATCAGAGGGCGTGCCAAAAAGGCTGCGGCAATTCGCCTGTTATAATCGTACCTCACGTCCTCGATGATGGTAATAATATCACCGACCTCAAGCTCCAACAGCATCAAATAGGCAATCACGGTATGAAAAGAAGGAGATCCACTGCGAAAGGTGGATAAAGCCCTTTCGCGTAAGAACCTCTTCATATCCCTTTCCAAGGCAAGCTCGTCGTTGGGCGGCTCCGTACCGAATGCACGCAAGTAATGAGTGGTAGATAAGACGGACCAAAAGGACTCCATGTCCTCAGAAGAAGCTAACCTGTTTATCGTCGGCCCCTTTATCTTAAAGCGCACAGGGAGCAGGCGGTTTACGATCTCCTCGCGATTCATGACGTAAAAGCGCTTAGCTCTGTAACAAAAGTAGATGTTGAGGATATCGATCAAATTTCCCAATAAATTCAATACTTCAGTGCGTTCTAGGATGGGCAAATTCAGGGCTGCACGATATATATTAGAGATCACATGAGCATCTACGGCAGATTCGCAGGAGTACAAGTTCCCCCTGCCTTTGAGCAACCAATCCACGGGTTCCCTCAGGACTGGATAATACTTCGTGGCCTTTAACGTCTTTATGAACTCCTCGAAGTCTTTGCAGGAAAGCAATGCGTCGAAGGGCAGAGTTACAAAAGGCAGTCCTTTAAGGCCCGACCTGAGAGATTCCCTTTCGCCTCTACCGGCAAAGAGCCATCGCATGACCTGCTTCAGCAATCCCGCCTGAAACCTCTCAACCCAGGCCTTCAAAAAAGCCATCCTTGCGCCGTTCAAATAGGGCAAAAAGGAGGCGGAGACGTACAGTGGAACGGCCAGCAGAGCGTGTTCCAGCTCAGCCCTGTGGACATTAGCCAACACGATCGTCTCCAGGTAGGGGGCATAACCCTCCTTCCTCCTCAGATAACCCGCTATTTCCTGAGGCGAATCGCACTCGAGCAAGGCCCAAAAGTCGTTATCGTCTAGCATCTTTCCAAATAGGACGTGGGCCTTTGCTCCCGTAGCTACACATTCGCCTGCGGATACGGGAGAGTAGCTCATTGACCTCTCGCCTTCTGCAAATAGGCGTTAACCAATTCGGCTACGAGTCCTTTTATTACGGCTGGAGCGTTTTCGTTAAACCTCTTTTCCATTCTCTCTAACTCCTGCCGACCCAACGCTTCGATCTGTTGAGCTTCGGTCTGGGCGGAGGCCCTTGCAGAATCTACTATGGCCTTTGCCTGTTCTCTGGCTGCCTTTAATCTGGCCTCCCTCTCGGAAGCTGCTTTGCGCTTAGCTTCTTCTTCTATTTCTTCTGCCTTTCTCTTTGCTTCTTCTGTGATATTTTTTGCTTCGCTGTCGGCGCCCAAAAGCATCGCCAAAGCTTCCTGTATAGAAGCCATCTTTCATGCTCCTTTCCTTCACTTCTTCTTTTCTAAATTTTCCTTCGCCTTTTTCATCCGTACGATGTCTTCCCTTTCGCCCTCTTCCAACACGTTTTCGATATACGCTATGGAGGATTTGTAGAAGGGAATGGCCACCTTTTCCAGTGCATTTACTCTTTTATGCGTCTTTTTAATTTGCACGGCCAACCTGTATACGCTCGTCTCCACAGCAGCCAATCGGGATATAAGCTCGAGCACTCTCCTGAAGGCGCTGTAGGCTATATCCAGAGAGCCCGAAGTGCCGTAAAAGGAATAGCTTGGTTTTAGAGAGGCATCTACGGGATCGATCTCCGGAATCTCGACTCCCATGATGGATTTAAGCCTTATGATGAAATCCTCTTCCTCAGGAACTGCCATGGCGATATCCTCTACGACGTCTATACCCATAGATATATTCGCCCTTTCCAAGGCCTTATAGGCATCGGCAAAGACGGATGCCATCTCCCTTTGCAAATCCTTAGCATCATCTATATGTTTGACCAACTCCATCATGAGAATTTGCCGTTTTCTCTCGAGCAGGTCGTGTCCTTTTTGCGCCAGGGACGCCGTGCGGATCATTCGCATCAATGCGCCTCGAGTCGGCGTAACTTTAGAAGCCACTATCCACCAGCTCCTTTAAAGGCTTGCCTTTGCTAATTCGTCAAGACCTCCATGACAATATTTAGGGCCTCTCCTCTGGTAAGGCCTTCTTCTAAATCCCTTTTATCAACGGACAGAATCGGAGATAGCTTTTTATGGGCCCACGAGATCTTATCTTCTTTCGTGGTAATGGGCTTAGGCTCCTCGGAGGGGTAAAGCGCTCGACATAAAGCGAAAATAAATTCTCCCCTTGGGATGGGCTCTTCGCTCATACCGTTATGTAAATCAACTTTTCCTTGACCTCCCAGGTCATCAAGTATAGCACTAAGAAATTCCTTTGCAACTTCCCAGCTCAAAGGCTCGTCCACTCCAAAAATTCCCTTGGTGCGGCCTTTTCGGGAGGCTTGTAAAATGTCATTGTAGTTATCGATCCTCGAGGCTGCGAGCGTTGGTAAGCTCTTCGGCTTCATCCAACCCCTAACAGTCGCCATCTGAACGGCTGCCCAGTGGGGATGGCTTTCTGGAACATCTGAGTAAATACAAAGGGCCAGCCTATCCTTTGCTTCCAATAAAGTTTTCTGTACCTTCATGACATTAACATCTCTGGGCTGCACGCCCTCTTTTACTGCAAGTGCCGCTATCGCACCAACCGCCTGCCCGGTGAGCATGGTTATCGGCTGAAGCCTCAGCGCCCCCGAAGCCAGACGGGTAACGGACAGGTTCTTCTCCGCCACCAGGAATCCGTCCGTCTCCTTCGGAATAAATATCTCGAAGGGAACCTGGAAGGGTCCCAAGGGCTTGTTTTTGGCTATAGACTCCCTGGTTTCGCCGAATTCCGCCTCTAGCTGCTCCGTTTCATCGGCCCCGTGCAAATCAAGCAAGTAACGACCTACGGCAAGCGAGCTTCGCAATTCCCTGCCCTCGTTTCTCATGTAACTCTCGGAATTTTCCCTAATTTCGCGGGACGTCAACGTCTTTATTCCCACAACTCTTCTGCTTTCCCGTACATAAGGGCGGGGAGGAAAGTGTTTTGCAATCTCAGCGTACTCGGACGGGAGGTAGTCCTTAATGTTCTCGTACGTCGCTTCCAACTCGAAGATGTCAGATGCTACAGACCAATCGCAACCGAGCTCGTTTTGCAGGTAATAGATAAACCCAATGGTTACAAGCATCGCCCTGGCATCCACTTCTTTCCTGAAAGCTGGATCCTCGAGGTATGTCACGGGAAGGCCGGTTTTCCCCTTATATCCCTCCTTGCCTGGGTAGTCGTTAGCCCAATTAACCTCTGTCTTGGTCAGCATAAGCCAGGTCAAGGGGCTGGAGGCATCGGCGTTTCCGCGTGCCAGGCTGTCTGGCAACCCTCTATAGGCGTTGTGCGTTAAAACGTCCACGGGATATTTAAGGGGGTATCGCTTGAAGGTGGAGCCATCCCTAGCTACATAGGACATGAAGGTCTTTCTCATATCTTCGTATCCCGGCGGCGGGGTCTTTACTTTAAGCTCATCGGGCACGCCGCCGGGATAGTGTTTTATTACGGCTACCCAAGTAATGTCCTGCACTCTTGCGTCTTCATCAAAACTTCTCGACTCGCTGTCAACTAAATTCTTCCCGACTCTATAATCGGCTCCAGCAAGGGGGAGTAAATCCCCATATTCTGTGGCATCTATCAAGACCTTGCTATAGCATAAAAGCTTGGTTCCGCCCGCCTCTGCAACTATGCCCGTGACTGTTTTGCCGTCGCCCGACTTCAGTACGCTACGCACCTTGGCTCCTGTATAAAGGTCCAAAACGCCGGGCTTCTTATCCCAGGTCGTCTTCCCTTCCCTTACCCCTTTGATCATATTGGCCAACACGTACTCTCCAACATGGGGCTCGAAGGCTACTGTTATGGGAGTCCAGTAGCATGTCCCCACGGACTTGCCTCGAGAGGAGTAGTATTCAAAAATTCCTTCAAGAAATTCTCCGTAAATGCCCCATCTAGTGCCGTACATATCGTCCATTGTGGAGACAGCGGAGGCGATCATTTGGCCCCCTAAGACCGTGGTCTCCTCAAATACCGCCACCTTGACGCCAAGACGAGCCGCCTGAATTGCAGCCCCAAGCCCTCCTGTTCCGGCACCAACCACGATGACATCGTAATCCC
The DNA here is from genome assembly GCF_900107215.1 of Acetomicrobium thermoterrenum DSM 13490. Taxonomy (NCBI): domain Bacteria; kingdom Thermotogati; phylum Synergistota; class Synergistia; order Synergistales; family Acetomicrobiaceae; genus Acetomicrobium; species Acetomicrobium thermoterrenum. Next base: position 42,987 of record NZ_FNPD01000007.1, read on the forward strand.
TTTTCTCTAAAGCATCAGCCGAGCTTGAAAAGGACAGCATAACCACCAAAATAAAAACTAACCAAAGAAAAGGAAAGCGCCCTTTTTTCTCTCTCATGATCTTCCCTCCGTATAGCTATCTCATCCGCGCACTATAGAGCCAACAAATCAGTCGAGGCTTCCGCAACGCTCTGACATGATGTAAGTATCATGGCCACACTCAGTTCATCAGCCAACTTTTCGTACAAAAGCCTTACTCCATCCCTGCCACCTCCAAAGGCGCCCCACACGACGGGACGTCCTACCAACACGGCACGGGCACCTAAAGCCAAAAATTTCAATACGTCGGAACCACTTCTGACGCCACCATCTGCCAACACCACACACCTATCCTTTATTTTTGAGGCAATTTTAGGCAATACAGAAACAGTACCGGGAAGATCATCCAATACCCTGCCGCCGTGATTCGAAACTACGATGGCGTCGGCACCAGCATTGCAGGCAGCTACCGCCTCTTCCTCCGTCATTATGCCCTTAACGATCACGGGAAGAGCTGTCTTGCTGCATATCTCCTCCAAAACCTTGCAACTTATGGGTCCTACATATTCCCCCGACTTTCTCATGTTGACCAATCCGGCTGCATCCACGTCGATCCCAACGGCCAAAGCTCCGGCCTCTTCGGCAATTCTTATTCGTCTAATTATCTCGTCAAGTTTTCTTGGCTTTATAATGACAATCCCTTTCCCAACCTCAGTCAATGCATCTATCGTGTTTTCGTAGAGATCTCCCGGCCCGTCTCCAATCATTGCGATGGTACCCGCATCCAATGCCCCTTCAAGTTGGGCCTTGGCAAACTCCTTTTCCTCTATCCTGCCGGAGAAATTTACTCTGGCGCCTGCCACAGCTGCGCCGATCACGGGCAACGCCAATTTTTGCCCGAAAAGCTCAACGCCGATGTCGGGTTTATCCACCTCGTGAATGGCTTTCATCCTAAACTTGATCTCGCGAAGCGCTTCATAATTATTTTTAGCGCTGCCTCCGGTGCCTATGCCGCCTATGCCCGGCACTTTTCCGGCACAGGCCTTCATGTCACAAATCGGACACAGATGGCAAATTCCCCTCAAAGCCTCTCTGGCATTTCCCAAAACCTCATCCCACTTCATATTCGCACCACCTTGCTTTTATTTGGCTTATAATAATATTAATACTATTTAAACTAAGGCGCAAAAAGGAGTGACCGCTTATGTCGAAGTTTTTAGGAAGACATGCCCTTCACGAGATTACACGCGACCTAACGCTCGCAGCTCAAGGGAAACTCAAGGCAGATACCGTGATAAAGGGAGGACTTGTGGTAAACGTCTTTACGAAGGAGATATTGCCTGCAGACGTAGCCATATACAAAGGGCGCATCGTCCTCGTTGGGAACGCGGATCACACGATCGGCCCAAACACGAAAATTATAGACGCTTCGGGATTTTATTTGACACCAGGACTTCTTGACGGCCATATGCATGTAGAATCCAGCATGGTCACGGTGACGCAGTTTGCCAGGGCAGCGCTTCCTTGCGGCACTACCACCATCTTCATGGATCCCCACGAGATAGCAAACGTCTTGGGACTAAGGGGCGTCAAACTAATGGTGGACGAGGGCAAAAATTTGCCTCTAAAAGTATTTGCCACCATGCCGTCGTGCGTGCCATCGGCACCGGGATTTGAGGATGCCGGAACTGTCATAACGCCAAGGGAGATAGCCGAGGCCATGAAGTGGGACGAGGTAATAGGCTTGGGCGAGATGATGAACTTTCCCGGCGTGTTAGCAGGTGACGAAAATGTGCACGAGATGCTTAAAATAACGATGGAGTCAGGAAAGGTCGTAACCGGACATTACTCCATACCTGAAACGGAGGTAGGCTTACAGGCTTACGCGGCCTCAGGCGTGGCATCTTGCCATGAAGGCACAAGAAAAGAGGATGCCCTGGCCAGAATGCGTCTGGGCATGTACAATAAGATGCGAGAGGGGTCGGCCTGGCAGGACATAAAGGCCACTATCAAGAGTTTGACCGAGACCTTCGTAGACGACAGAAGGGCATTGCTCGTCACTGACGACACTCACCCTCACACCATACTGACGCTTGGCCACATGAACCACGTAGTAAAAAGGGCCATCGAAGAGGGCATGAACCCCATAAGCGCCATACAGATGGCTACTATAAACACCGCCGAGTGCTTCAGGGTAAGCCACGAAATCGGAGCTATTGCTCCCGGAAGATGCGCCGATATTCTTTTCCTTAGGGATTTGGCCGATTTTAACCCTGAGATAGTCATGACGGACGGAAAGATCGTTGCCCGGGAGGGCAAGTTGACGACGGAAATAAAAGCTTTAAACTATCCCGATTGGGCTTTAAACTCCGTGAGAATAAAACGCGAGCTTTCCGCGAGCGACTTCGAGATCAAATACGGCGGGCCTGAAAAGGAAGTAACTATCAGGGTAATTCAAGTGGTCGAGGCGAGGGTAAATACCTTTCACAAAACTGCGAAGCTTAAGGTTCACGACCAAAGGATAGAAGCCGATCCTTCCCAAGACCTGGCCAAGGTCGCCGTTGTAGAGCGTCACGGCGGACCCGGCAACATGGGGATTGGCTTTGTCGGGGGATTTGGCCTGAAGCGGGGGGCAGTGGCTTCCACCGTGGCACACGACAGCCATAACCTTTTGATCATGGGCACCAACGACGCCGACATGGCCTTTGCGGGAAACGTCCTGCACAAGTGCGGCGGCGGCATGGTCGCCGTATGCGACAGCAAGGTGCTGGCCTTGGTAGAGCTTCCCATAGCAGGCTTGATGTCAGATAAACCTGTGGAAGAGGTGGACGCCCATGTCAAGGCCTTGGACGAGGCATGGCGGAAGCTAGGATGTACCATGGAATCACCCTTCATGACCATGGCTCTGCTTTCGCTTCCCGTAATTCCGGAGCTTCGAATAACCAACAGGGGATTGGTCGATACCTTGAACTTCAAGTTCGTAGACCTGATCGTCTAGTCAATAAGTCGCGGCGAAGGCTTAACCTATATTTTAGCCCTCGCCGCGCGTAAATTATAGTTTAATATTTTACTATATCTCAATCCACTGGCCGATGCCTTTGTCTAAAGCCTTTTCATAGGCCAATTGGGCTGCCATAACGTCGTGACTTGCGATGCCCATAAGGACAGCACTGCGACGGCCTTTTCTTACTGGAGTTTTCAAACCTGCACAAAGTTCGCCCACGTCCGCGTAGATTTTATCTTTTGTCGGATAGCCGTCCTGGAAGTAAACTCCCTGCTTTTGTGTCCAAAGGTATTGGCCGGAATCGTCGCACACGAACACGTCTGCCTCCGCCATTACGGGAGCGCAAAAGGACGAGTCGTAGTCCACGGCAATGGCCAGCACGTCTTCCTTGAGACATTCGACGCGAACGTACCTTTTCGGGTCTTCGACAATCGGGGTACAGGTAACGACGATATCTGCACCGGTTACTGTTTCCTTTGGATTATCGCAGGCCACAAATTCGCATCCTTCATAGAGGGATGACATATCTTTAATATACCGCTTCGTCTGTGAAGGCATCACGTCGTAAACTCTGACCTGACGTATTTCTTTAAAGACTTCCATAAGGGCCATCAAATTCATCCTTCCCTGAACTCCCAAGCCTATGACTGCAATGATCTTCGAGTCGGGGTCGCCCAGGTATTTGGCGCACACGGCAGAGGCGGCCCCTGTGCGATAGGCCGTGATCCAAGACGCGTCCATTATGGCCTTTACCAGCCCCGTATCGCTTTCGTTCAAGCACATGATGCCGCTTATATAGGGAAGTCCCTTCTCTTGGTTGGACGGATAGCCTGCTACCCACTTGATGCCTGAAGCATCAACCTCCCCTCCTATGTAGCAGGGCATGGCATGGATAAAACAATCCTTTCTAGGATGTATGCCTATCTTCGCGGGCACGCTCACCTTGCCTTCCCCCTTTAGCCTAAACCCGCGCTCCACGGCTTCTATAATGTCGGCCATCTTTATGTTCAGCTCCTCAAGGGAGCTTCTGGAAAGCAGCAAAGATCTCACGCCAATCTCCTCCCCTTATATTGTTTTGGACAGGTAATCCAAAAAGCCATTGACCGAAGAAAGGATGTTGCCCATTTCGCGAACCTTGATGTCCTCGGGCAAATGCGAGAAATCGCTCAAAAGAGGATCCCGTTCAATTAAATAATACGCTACATCCTTCGGGTCGACGGACAATCCCTGATGGTCTGATAGGTAGTCGAGAATCAGATCGTTCCAATGCAGGAGCTGCCTTTCCTCCAAATCGAGGAACTTATTTACTTCATCAGTATAACCAAAGTGAGCATAGCACATAATGCCTGCGCCAAAAGCCTTTAACTTCTTTATGCTTGAAAGAGCGCTGTCAAGGTAAAACTTCGGCGGCGTCGCCGGGCGCAATATAAACGTGCCATCGCTAACTCCAGGGTAGGCAAATCCCCTTTTGTAATACGTTCCTGCCGCTTCTCCTGCAAAGAGGATCTTCGACCCAAGATCGTAAAGAAAGGAATAATGATGGGATGCATGACCCGGTGTTTCAATCTTGGTCATGCGATCCAATCTGACATCTTCCGGTAAAAAGCAAGACTCTTTTACGGGAATGGGCCTTCCGTAGGCCAAAGCTACGTCGCCTAACACATCAACGCTTGACTCCCAAAGTCGATCCGGGTTTACCAAATGTCTCTTGCCCTTTGGATGCACCAAAACCTTGGAAGAGCTAAATGCTTCAAGCAGCTGTCCCAGCCCTCCCGAGTGATCGAGATGCACGTGCGTCAGTAAAATCAAATCCAGCTTCGATATGCCAAGTTCCTCGATATTCTTCACCAAAACGGGCACAGTCGAAGCCGGACCAACGTCGACCAACGAGACCCTATCCAAAGTTTTGTCCACGATGAGCCAGCTGCTTAAGAAATGATGAAATCCCTGGAGGTTGTCAATGGGCAGATCTATCAAGATGATATTTACGCCTTCTCCAATGTTCAACGTAAACCTGCCATGCACAAGCTTTTCGTCGGCTATTTCAAGTCATCCTTTCTTCGTATAAAATTTGGAGATATCATGATTTAGATTTATTCATGATATCTCCTTTACTTTATCCCTTATACTACTATACTACAGCGGGCTCCTCTATCAATTCGCCCCTTTCGAAACGGTCATAATTCAATACATCGATCGGGATGGAGCTCGTTCCCGTGACGATAAGCTCGGCAAGGAGCTTGCCTGAAATGGGACCGAACATGAACCCATGCCCCGAAAAGCCCGCGGAGATGTAAAAGCCCTTCACTTCTTTAGACTCGCCGATGACGGGTTGCTTATCAGGCGACATATTGTACATGCCGGACCACTGCCTTACGACTCTTACTCCTCCAAGTTTGGGAAGCAACCTTACTATCACCCTTGACATATGTTCCAGGAAGTTCCACGTGTTGCCGAGGGAGTAATCCTCAGGATGCCCCTCGGGGCTACATCCTGCGATTATCGAGCCTATTGGCCTCTGCTGTATGTAATAGTTTCCCGAAAAACTCATGAGCATGCAGGGACAAACCCCGAATTCGACAGGCTCCGTGACCAATATCTCGTGTCTTTCGGAGTAAAGGGGAAGGTTTATCCCCGCCATGGCAGCGATATGCTGCGAGTAAGGGCCAGCCGCATCCACAATTATCGGGGCATCTATCTCTCCCCTTGTCGTAACGACGCCTTCAACCTCACCGCTCTTCACCTTTATGCCCGTACATTCGGTGAACTTATAAAACCTTACTCCCTTCTCGCTTGCAGCCTTGTGGTAGGCTATGGTCGTAAGAAAGGGATCGGCATGTCCGTCTCTGTGGTGATAGGTAAATCCGACGGCATCTTCGGCCGAAAGGGTCGGACATATCTCGTATGCCTCTTCTTTGGTAACCAGTCTTGAGGCTATTCCTAAGCTGTTTTGCAAAGCCACATTTTTCTTCAACTGCTCAAATTCGCTTTCTTTATAGGCAACCATGAGGTAGCCGCCCTGATGAAGGCCTATGTCCATTCCAAGTTCTTCATGGAGGTTTTCTAATATCTCAAGGGAGGCCAATCCCAACTGACAGTTCATCTTCGTTCCCCACTGAGCCCTGATGCCGGCTGCACATCTTCCCGTAGATCCTGCAGTGGGGATTTGTTTATCGATCACTACGACGTCTTTCACGCCCAACTTGGCCAAATTATAGGCTATGGAACACCCCTGAATACCGGCGCCAATCACTACAACATTTGCCGTGTTTTTCCATTCTTCGTGCATCTTATTTGTCCACCTCCTCGGCTAAAAGCTCAAGCTTAACCGGTTTGGAAGGCGGGCGAAAGGTTCCCGGATCGACCTGACTTATCGGAACATTTTTCATCTTGGCTATCTCCCTCAAGATGATCTCCCTGCATCCTCGACCCTGACAGGGACCCATGCCTACTCGCAGGATGTATTTGAGCTCGTCGAAGGTGTCGTACCCCCTTGCGATCCAGTCCCGTATTTCCCCCATGGTTATCTCTTCACATCTGCATACGATTACGTTTCTTTCCTTTTCTTCTTCTGTCATCTGCTCCTCACCACCCTTATGGCCCTTATCTCCATCACAAGGGATTTGGGCACCGCCACATGTACGACCTTGGTCTTATCCTTCCAGGGCTCCACGACCCTCAACACTTTTCCCTTAGAAACGACCTTGCCCTCGCGGTTTAGACATTCGACTTCTTCCCCTTCATTAGGCAACGGCAACATCTCATAGGGCAGCTTAAGAAGGGCCTCTTCGTCGCCTCCGTAAGTCAAATCTGCGACGAAACAGGCAAGTCCGGGACATTTAGCAACGCACATAGCGCATCCTGTGCACTTTTCGTAGTCAATCTGCGGGGTATCATTTATGTCGGCAAATTCCTTTATCGCACCGGTGGGACATCCCGTATGGCAGGGGTTGCAGGGAATCCTCTGGGGACATTCGACGATGACCAAACCGTTTTTTTTGCTCTCCCAAAGTTTTTTAGGCGGTTCATGCTGCTCGTACATCTCAGGGGGCAATACCCCGCTGTTATAAAGACCTTCGCTTTTGCTCATCTTTCCATACCTCCAGAGCTTTCCATCAGAACCTGCGCTATGCCCTCTCTTATCTTGGCGCTGGCTTCTCCGTTTCTCAAAGCGTTAAGCCTTTCCCAATAGAGAGCGGACTTCTCGCGATACTCTTTATCCTCAACATAACCCAGTTCGTGAGCCATGCTCAATCCCGCAATACGCCCTTCCACCATGGCACTCGAGGCTTCCTCTATGCCTGCGGCGTCGCCGGCTACCCATACGTTCGGGTTGGTCGTGCGCATCGATCTGTCGCGAATTGCGACGTGTCCGCAAAGCTGAGGTATGTATTTCATCTCACATCCCGCTTGCCATAAAAGCTCACACGTGGGATTCAAACCGACAGCCATGCATATGACGTCACAATCGACGTGGATCTCCTCCCCTATAAAGCCACAGCCTGGACTTATCTGCTGTATTATGGCACCTTCTACTACGTCTTTACCCAAGGCCTCTTTGATGGAGTGCTCCAGTAGGATGGGAACGCCAAGCCTTCTGACCTTGGCCGCGTGCACCCAGTATCCACCTATCTTTGGCATCGCTTCAACTATGGCCGCTACTTCTACGCCCGCTTGCAGCAACTGGTAACTCACGATAAGACCTATGTTGCCGGCACCTACCATCAAAATCCTCTTGCCGGGCACAACCCCGTAGACGTTCATGAGCGTTTGTACCGCTCCGGCTCCGTAGACGCCTGGGAGGTCGTTGTTTGGGAAGGGAATCAGGCGTTCTTGGGCTCCCGTGGCCACCAAGATCTTCTTGGGCAAAACCTTAAAGTAATTTTCCTCGCCCTCCATGCAGCTGACCACGCCGTCGTCCTTGTAGTAGCCCAGGGCCGTGCAATTGGTGTATGCTTGTACTCTGTTTCCGTAGCTTTTCAACTCTTCCAGAAGCACGTCGGATATGACGAAACCTCTCGTTCCAGCACGCTCAAAGGAAGAGCCGAAAAATTTGTGCGTCTGTTTGATAAGTTGGCCTCCAAGCCTTAGATCGCTATCTACGATCATCACCTTAGCACCGAAGGATGCCGCCTCGGCCGCCGCAGACAACCCGGCAGGCCCTCCTCCTATCACTAAAACCTCTGTATTTTTCACTTCGGATCACCTTCGTGATTGAGCTTAATCTTGCCCTTCCCCCGCTGAACTTCGATGCGCATTCCCTCTTTCAACGGAGTTATGCAGGTTCGCACGTTAGGCACTCCATCCACGACCATAAAGCAGGAAGAGCACTTGCCTATGGCGCAAAAAAATCCGCGAGGCCTTTTCATTTCGGGCGTCTCGCGGTATACCCTAATCCCGTTGGCATGAAGGGCCATGGCTATAGGTTCCCCTTCGAAACCTTCCAGTTCCCTCCCCTCGAAGGTGAACTTAACCAACCTGCCATGGCGAAACTCCAGTACCGGGTGTTCCCTGATCAGTTCCAAGCTTGCCACCTCCTGCCATAATTTATGTTCAGCATATGATTTTCAGATTATTATTGATTTAAATTATAATTTAACTTCAATCATTTGGGTATAGTATTATCTACGAGAAAAAAACCTCGAAGCTGTCATAGGGCTTTAAGGTTCTTGTAGAAGCCCAAATAGGCTTTGTAATAAAATACTAAATCTTGACGTACAACCCTATGCCTTCAAGTCTACCCTTGATCGCAAGAAGCCTTTCCCGCGAAGGGGATTTGTGGACCGTCATCTTGTAGTCCTTGTCAAGCCTGTTGTACTTCTCGCTTACGTCGTGAAAGGGAAGAAGATCTATCTCCTTTAGGCCTTTCATGGATGAGATAAATTCCGCCAATGTCTCTACGTTGTCAGCTGTGTCACTTATTTCAGGGATGACTGGAAAGCGAATTATGACATCTTTAGCCCTGCCATGATCTACCAGAAAGTGCAAGTTTTCCTTGATCTGAGCGTTCGATACGCCCGTGTATTTGATATGTTCCTTTTCGTCGATCAGCTTAAGGTCATACAGAAAAAGGTCCACGTAATCCATGACCGAAGCCAAAACTTCCTGCGGTGCAAATCCAGACGTATCAAGTGTCCTATGGATGTCTATTTTTTTGCATTCCTTCAACACCTCAAGCAAAAACTCATGCTGATACAACGGCTCGCCACCGGAAAAGGTGACTCCGCCGCCCGAATTATCGAAGTAGAGGACGTCCCTTTCTATCTCCTTCATGAGCTCGCCCACGGTGTACTCCCTTCCTATGAGCTTCAATGCATCGCTGGGACAGACCGCGGAGCAGCTACCACAGGCGATGCACATAGATCTTCTAATGATCGGTATACCATCGAATTCTATTGCTCCCATGGGGCATACATGGGTACAGGTGCCGCAGTGCATGCACTTATACTCGAAATACATCAACTCCTTGCCAGAGTCTATCCCCTCAGGATTATGACACCACCAGCACTTCAAAGGACATCCCTTGAAGAACACTGTCGTCCTTATGCCAGGTCCATCGTGTATGGAGTACCTTTGAACGTCGAATATCAATCCAAGGCAACTGTTCTTTGCATCATCCATTTTTCGTAGTTTTCTCCTTTATTTAAACCTGCTCGTATTCGGTCCTGGCTATTATCTCTTCCTGCAATCCCTTTGGCAAATTAACGAAGTAATCGCTGTAGCCGGCGACTCTCACCATGAGGTCCTGGAAGTCCTTGGGCCTTTTTTGCGCTTCCTTGAGCAGTTCGGTGCTTACGACGTTAAACTGCACGTGATGGCCGCCCATCATGAAAAAGGTCCTGATCAACTGGGCCAGCTTTCTGACGTTCTCTTCACCTTCGAGCAGATCGGGGCTAAGCCGTTGGTTCAGTAAGGCACCGCCTGTCTTGTCCCAATCGCATTTTGAGACGGATCTGAAAACGGCTGCAATACCCTTCCTGTCGCTTCCTTGGACGGGCGATATGCCTTCCGACACAGGGAAGCCTGCCTTTCTGCCGTCAGGGGTAGCGCCTGTGACTTTACCAAAATAGACGTGAGCAGTGGTAGGCAAAAAGTACGCCCTCTTCGACGCCATCCTTATGGGCGAGGAAGGATAGCTTTCGATCATACTGACGACTTGGTCCACGAGGTCTTTGGCTATCTTGTCGGCATAATCGTCATCTTCGCCGTATTTGGGAGTTTTGTTCAATATGGTCTGCCGCAATATCTCGTTTTTGCCGGCAAAGTCGGACTTCAAGGCATCGAGCAGTTCGTCCATCTGCACAGCCCTTTTGTCGAAGATGTGATATTTGATAGATGTCAAGCTGTAGGAAATGGTACCAAGGCCTACAACCTGGAGGTACTGTGTGTTGTAGCGCGTGCCGCCGCAATTGTAGTCCTTTGCCTTTTCCACGCAATCGCAAAGCCAAAGCGACATGAAGGGAACGGGAAAGTGCTTGGCAAATATGGACTCTATGATGTCATTTCCCTTCATCTTGATGTCCATAAAATACTTAACCTGCTTCATGAAGGCATCCCATAGCTCGTCAAAGGTCTTAAAGTTTCGGGGATCTCCAGTGCTTAAGCCCAGCTTTTTGCCCGTTCGGGGGTCGACGCCGTCGTTTAGGGTGATCTCAAGTATTTTGGGCAAGTTGAAGTATCCGGTTAAAATGTACGATTCCTTTCCGAAGGCTCCAGTCTCGACGCATCCGCTTACTCCTGCTGTGCGGGCATCCTCCAAAGATTTGCCCTGCCTCAGCATCTTAACGATGACACCGTCGAAGTTGAAAAATGGAGGTTCGCCAAAGCCGGGGCCTACTACCTTCAATGCCTTGGTGACGAAACGTTCCGGGTTTTTTACGCTCACCTGGACCGCAGTATTTGGCTGCAAGGTCCTCATCTCATCTAATACCTCAAGCAGCAAATAGGAAACTTCGTTGACGCCGTCGGAGCCGTCCTCTTTAAGGCCTCCTATGTTTATCTTCGTGAAGTCGTTATAGGTGAAGCTTTCCTCTGCCGTGACGCGCACCTTTGGCACTGCTGGCTGATTGTTGATCTTCAACCAGAATGCCTCGAGCAGCTCTTTTGCCTGTTCCCTGGTGAGCGTTCCATCGGCAACTTCCCTTTCATAAAAGGGATATAGGTGCTGATCCAGCCTTCCGGGGTTGAAGGAATCCCAGGGGTTTGTCTCGTACACTATGCCCACATGGACGAACCAATAATGCTGCAAGGCCTCCCAAAAGGTCTTTGGCGCATGGGCAGGCACGTGATCGCAAATTTGGGCCATCTTTTCAAGCTCGGCCTTTCTTTTGGCGTCTCTTTCTAATTTCGCTAACTCTCGCAGTTTTTCGGCATATCTTTTAGCGTAAATCAGTATGGCATCAGCTGCGATGTCCATGGCCTTTAGCTCTTCCATCTTGTCGTAATATGCGGGATCGGCTGGGTTTAGAGCGTTCATCTGCCTTTTGATGTCTTCCTTTACGTCCAAGACGCCCTTCTCGAATATCTTTTCTCCGCCGGCACTGTGACCTGGCGCTCTTTGCTCCATGAACTCGGTCCATATGCCGGCCTCGTAAGCTTCGATCCATTCCTTGGGGAGGTTGCTAAAGATAATTTCCCTAGTCGTCCTGCCCTTCCAGAAAGGAATAATCTCTTCTTCATATATCTTTTTGGTATCCTCGTCGACCCTGTAGGGCATGTTTTCCCTTGTGTCTAAAACTTCCAAATCCTCAAGGTCGTGGGTACATATCTCGGGGTATGTGGGCACCTCCTGGGGTCCGGTACCGCGAAGGCCTACTATGAGCTGCCCGTCTTCTACGGGAAGGCTTACTCGCTCCATCAAGTATTTGAAGGCTAGGGCACGTCTAACGGGTTCGGACTTGCCGTCGGCTTGACCGCTTTTGTAAAACTCGGTCACAAGCCTAGCCCGTTCACTTGATATCTTTACAGGAGCGCTGACGCTTTCTTCCCTAAGCTTCGCAATGCGCTTGCTTATAGGCCTTATTGCCGCCCTCCTTTTTGCCATTTCCCTTTCCACTCTTACTTCGGACATTTTACATGCCTCCTGATTATCTATAAAATGAACTAATTATATAGTAATTTGTAAATTTTATAATTATTTCTAATTTAATTGTATTATATGCCTTCTTAGCTCCTACTTCCACCTTTCCCAATCGATCAGGCCTTCGCTTTTGGAGACTATTGTAGTTCCAACAAGGTCGCCTGTGACGTTTATACCAGTTCTACCCATATCAAGAATTACGTCTATTCCAAGAACCAAGGCAAAAGCAGCCGCAGCCGCTGCAGCTGGTTCAGGATTAATTCCCAACATATTCATCGCCGCCAACAACATTACGGGGCTTGATCCTGCAATCCCCGCCGTACCTGTTGTACCAATAGTTACTACTATAGCAAGCAATACTTGCTGCGCCAATGCAAAATGAATTCCCATCGCATTGGCCACGAAAAATATGGAAAGCACTTGGTAGTAAGCTTCCCCGTCAAGATTTATCTGCGATCCCAAAGGCAGGGTAAAGCCACACACCGATCTGGGTATTCCCAACTTTTCCTCTTGTGTCAATATAAAATTACAGGTTCGTTGTCGGTTAGAATGAAAGGCGTAAAGTATTTACCGACAACCACATCACTAGGGCTTGCCAAGGATCACAACGGCGTGGTCCATACTACTTGAAGCAGCCAGTTTGCAATCTTGCAGGATGAGAATTAAAGGCTATATAATTCTATAGAGATTACAAAAATTTAGTATATCAGTATGATGAATTTATATATTGCATCATTTTATTGGAACGAACGGAGGTATCGATGTGAAAAGATCCAAAAAGGAGATCGGTAAAAAGGTCGGAGTTCCACCTGGAACGCTCATATATACTGGCGACAAAAGGGAAGAGTTCGAAATAACTGCAATAGACTACAATGCCAGCGGATACAGAAAAATAAAGGTCAAGGATATAGACGAGTGTGCATCATTTAAAGATCCTTCTACCGTCACATGGATAGATGTTGTGGGGCTGCACAGGGTAGATGCTGTAGAAAAGATCGGCAAAATCTACAACCTGCATCCCCTTGTGTTAGAGGATATCCTAAATATTCATCAGCGATCCAAAATAGAGTACTTCGAAGATTACATCTTCATTGTCCTCAAAATGTTGACCTACGACGACAAATCGCACGAGATCGAAATCGAGCAGGTCAGCATGGTGTTGGGAGACAGCTTTGTCTTTACCTTTCGGGAAAGAAAACTTGACATCTTTGACCCTATACGCGAAAGGATAGAAAACGACAAGGGAGCGATCAGAAAGAGGGGCGCCGATTATCTCCTCCATGCCTTAATCGATATCATTGTCGATCACTACTATATAATCCTCGAAAAGCTGGGAGAAGAGATTGAAGGCCTGGAAAACGAAGTGATCACAAACCCCTCCCAAGATACCGTACAGGCAATACACAAGTTTAAAAGTAATTTAATTAACATGAGAAGGTCTGCATGGCCCTTGAGGGAGGTGTTAAGCCAGCTGTCGAAGGGAGATTCACATTTAATCACTGAAGCACTCATATACTTTAGAGATGTATACGACCATACCATTCAGGCAATAGACACCGTTGAAATGTTTCGGGATATGGCAAGCAGTTTGCTTGACATATATCTTTCGAACATAAGCAATAAAACTAACGAGATCATGAAGGTTTTGACCATATTAGCCACGATATTCATCCCTTTGACCCTGATTGCGGGCATTTACGGCATGAACTTCAAATACATGCCGGAGCTGGAATGGAGATACGGTTATCCCATGGTGCTAATCGTGATATTGGTCATCGGCATAGGGATGGTGGTGTATTTTAAAAGAAAAAAGTGGATGTAATAGATTTCTTCCTAATATTATTCAAATTAATTCAATTTAAAATTTAATATAAATTATCTTGTAACTTCATATTAAAGTCTACCTTCAATATAGAGATCGTTACAATCTATATTGAAGGTTACCTTTTACACAAAACAAAACATTATTCAGAGGCGGGCTTGCATGCTGTCCTTCGGCGCAAAAGTTGCCGCGAAAAGACTTAAACTCCACACGATGAGCACCATGAGCAGCAATCGCCTTTAATTAAATATCAGGCCTTCCCTAGCAAAGCTGTAAAAATCACCCTGATTTTTGCCTACTATTATGTGATCGAGCACGTTTACGCCCACAAGATCACAGGCGTAGGATATGCGGCTAGTAAGCTCGACATCTTCCGACGATGGCGTCGTTTCGCCCGAAGGATGATTGTGAACCAGTATGACTGAAGATGCAGATTTTAAGGACGCAGCCTTTACGATTTCCTTTGGATCGACCACGGTGGCATTTACGCTGCCCTTGCTTATCTCAACATTTCCAATGGGCTTATTTTTAATATCCAAAAGAATGACGATAAAAACTTCCTTTTGCTTATCCCTCAGATAGGGGGCATAATATTCGGAAACATAGCCGATCACATCGTCAGGTTTATTTAATTTTTTCTTCGTCTCAGCCTTTTCCTTAAAAAATCTCTTACCAAGCTCAAGGGCTGCCTTTATTTGTACGGCCTTGGCAAGGCCAATTCCATCAATTTTGGAAATATCTGAGATGGGCGCCGAATCTATACCGCGAAGCGATCCAAAACGGTTGAGCAAAGTCCTTGCGAGCTCTTCTGCGCTCATGCCCTCTTTCCCGGTCCTTAAAATTATCGCCAAAAGTTTGCCCAAGGGTAGGTTTTCTGCCCCAAGCTGCACGAGCATCTCCCTTGGCCTTTCTTCTTTCACCCATTCTTTGATCGGCCGTGTCGATTTCCGCTCTGCCACCATTCTTTTAATTTTTCCCCTTAACTTTTCGCATTCATCAGCTGTATTGATATTTAACTGCAGGACTATGTCATTCGCCCTTTCTTCGGTAAGCAACCCCTTTTTGGAACATCTTAAATATACCTTTCCTTTTTTGCTGTACATCGGATAAATGGCGTTTGCCACCATGAAGTCAAGCAGTTCTTTTGCCGGCAAAATCTCGTCGCTCATGCCGATAACGACCTCCGTTCAGTTTCTATGATGATATCTCGCGGCTCCGTAAAATTTGAGATGGGACAAATGTACTCGTTAACTAATTACCTTTTGTGCAACGACACGATACACGACGCATAACGTAGATACCTATATCCTTCCTATAGGCATTATACACAACGGACTTTCTTCCTTTGGAAGGCTTAAAACTTTTTTTACTTCCTCATCCCTAAAGGCTCCAACGACCACTGTGCCAAGGCCTAAAGAAACAGCTTGCAGACAAACATTTTCAGCAGCGTGCCCGACTTCCATATACACATATCTGATGCCCCTATCGCCGTATTTGCCCGTCGTTCTTTCATAAACTGCGGTAAATACCAAGTCAATGGCGCCATCCCTGACGCAAGATTGCCTGAGAGCTGCGACAGCCAAACTGTCTCGTAAATCTTCATCTATGACCTTTAAGAGTTCATGCCCACGGGGCACATACTTATATACGCCTCTTGCGATGCCATCTACATTGCCAACCAAGACGTACAATTCAAGTGGATAAAGTGCACCTGCAGAAGGTGCCGTTTTAAAGCCCCATCTTTGACCGGTGATCCCCTGCGCAGCCCAAAGGAGTTGCGAAACCTCACCAAGCGTCAGCGGCTCATCTTTGTATCTGCGAACCGATCTTCGTTCAAGCAAAGCTTTCTCAACAGATGTGTCGCTCTCGTATTTGGGTTCAGGTAGCTTTATTTTTCCATTGGCATGCTTCCCTGGTTCACTTCCGTATCCTGCTCCTATCATCATGAAAAACCCTCCCATTCCTAAGCATATTAATGCCACAAACATGATTATTAACTTTGTTTTATTCATAAAAATCACCACTTTTTTTGATAAATAACAGTACAAGCCTATTTTCAACATAGGAATGCTGCTGCACTAGATTTTTTGTAACTGCACTCGCTAATTGCCAAACATATATTGCTATATCATTTTATCAAAAGATGATCACCGTATTCGCCAAAGGGCCGAATAGCCTTGCACGAAACTACGCTCATCTGTTCATTTTCGACATGAGCAGAAGCTGAACGATGACGACCAACTTCTTTAGGAGTTCGGTACTTCAAATTTTCGTGCAATGCATCTGTTATAATACCAGTTGCATTATTTTCTTAAAAAATAATAAGGCAACGCCCTTTTACAGTGCGAAAGGCACCAAAGATCGAGCAGCAAACTTGCAATGCAGGTATCGAAGTTTTATTGAAAACTATCTTGCCTCAGTTTAGACTACAATTTCACCAACTTCAGTAACCAAGGGGGCGTAAATTTAGCTCCTTTTACTTGAGGTGTTCATCATGAAACAGGACAAAGAATTCTTAAAAAAGCTATCGGAACGCTTGGAAATGGCTTTGGAAATTTTGTCGAACTGTGAACTGTGTCCGAGGAAGTGTCACGTAAATCGCCTTAAAGACGAAAAGGGCTTTTGCAAGACGGGAAGAAATGCCATCTTAAGCAGCTACGGATCTCATTTTGGCGAAGAAAAAGTTTTAGTAGGAAGATTTGGCTCGGGCACGATATTTTTCACCCACTGCAACATGTCATGCGTATTCTGCCAAAATTACGACATCAGTCAACTTGGCAAGGGCAATGAGGTCTCCGCCCAAGAATTGGCTGACATCATGCTTGAGCTTCAAAGGATGGGTTGTCATAACATCAACTTGGTATCTCCCACGCACTGCGTTGCCCAAATATTGGAAGCCCTTCTTATCGCCTTCGAGGAGGGCTTGAAAGTTCCCATCGTCTACAACACGGGCGGCTACGATTCCGTCGATACTCTGAAATTACTTGATGGGATCGTCGATATATACATGCCGGACATTAAGTACGGCGATGACGAAAGGGGCATGCGTTATTCTTCAGCTCCTAATTACTTTTCTGTAGCAAAAAGTGCAGTCAAGGAAATGCACCGGCAAGTGGGAGATTTAAAGACGGACGATAGTGGAATTGCCGTTAAAGGGCTCTTAGTGAGGCACCTGGTACTTCCAAACGACCTTGCCGGAACAGAAAAAGTGATGGAGTTTTTGGCCACAGAAATTTCTACCGAAACCTTCGTAAACATAATGGACCAGTACCGCCCTTTATATAAGACTAAGCAGTATCCTGAGCTTTCAAGGCCCGCCAATCGCGCTGAATTTCAAAGGGCAGTGGAGATGGCGCGAAAACATGGCATTCATCGAATATGTGAAAAATGAGTGATCTGCCGTTTATGGGAGGCCCCGGGATAGGTTTGGAAATTGTTTTACAGGAGATTTGTCATCGCCGTTACCGTATTTATCAGCAAGCTTTCCCGGTCTATGCAGGGCAAATCCTTACCGATGTCCAGGGTGCTCAATATGGATTGGCCTATGACGTAACGGCCCTCTTTACCCTTGACTTGCGTCTTAAGGCCCCAAAGGTTGTGAAAAACTACGGCCTTTCCCCTGTAAGTGCCGACATAAAGCATGATGTGCCCTGGTTTGTAAATTAGGCTCCCGAAGGGAATGCCCTGCTTAATTATTGTTTTTTCTTTTTGATCGGGAGTTAAGCCCTCAAGGGAAATCGGCTTTGCGCTTCTTGCCTGTGCTTTAGAATTTCTTGGAAGCCATATGCCAAAAATCAAAAATAAATCTCTCGTAGCTGCAGAACAGTCCCTTTTTCCGTATAACCCTCCCCAACCGTAAGTCTCCCCAATCATCTCGTCTATCATCCTGGCAGCGTTCCATTGATTGAATTCTACAGGCCATTTCTTCACCTTCTCCTTCGAAAGGCGAACCAAGCCGAAGGTCGCAAAACCGGCATCGTCCTTTCCGGTCGGCACCAGAAGTTCCATCTCATAGAGCAATTCCTTATTTAAAGGCAGAAGAGTACCCATTTTGGCATTGAAGAGAAAACGACCGTCTTTACTTACAGCCGTATCGTCCTTCACTACCGCCGAAAGCGGCAAAGAGGCGTACCTTTTCAGCAACTCCTCGTTAACGTAGGCTACCTTTCTGGAATCTATCCACCCGGCTGCAAAGGAGGTCTCCACGTAAGCCCACGTACGATCCCAAGCGAAATGGGAAATTCGTATCGGCTCCCCCGGGTTCACCCAGGAAACTTGACCGTAATCGAAGGGATATCCCTCTCCCGGAAGATCGGGAGATAAAAAGATGGGTTCAAAAGTGGGAAAGGCCCTAAGCGCTCCTTCGGCTATAACTATGCCAGGCATGTCCAAACTTCGAAAAGCCTCGACATTCGCCCTGGCGTAAATATCGTCAAACCAATTTTTCTGCCTGGGCCTTTCATTTTCTCCGTAAACCCGCCCCGGCAAGTAAACGCCAAAGGGCCACAATAAATCGTCTTTTGAATGCCTAAAATTTCCGTTCCAGGGGAGAAAAAAACGATCTCTAGCAACAGCTGCCCCTTTGGCCTGCTCTTGCGCCGTTAACAGGGGCTTGTCAAAGTCGCCCCTCAGATAGTAAAAGGGATTCTGCGGGACCTTTGGCGATAATTTCCCAAATGCAGCGCCCTCTAAAGGGAAAACGCACAAAAGCAAAAGTATGATCACAAACAATATCTCTTTAAACACCTTAGTAAGCCTCAAAAGGAACAATGAATAACCTCCTAATATCAAAAAATAATATATTAATCTAACAAAGCGCAATGCTAAATCCGCCGTTCGTCAAAAACCACCAGCACGAACCCCGCTTTATTATAGCTTTTTTTGCCTCGCTTAAAACCTCGCTTTTAAAATCCCTTACTTTTCTGTATAAGAAAATTCCCGTTCCTACTCCGGCACAAATAAGTATCAACTGCCACGTCTGGATGATCATCTTATAGCTTAAAGCTATCATACAACAAATAAAAAACAACCCGCTGCCTAAGACCAAAAACTTCCCCGGTCTAAAAATATCACTCACGTAGAACTTTTTATTAACGATGGGAAGGGCTATAAAGGCTATGTCATGAACAATGTAAATTATAAATATAGATTGCAGGGTAACAGCAAGGATGTAGTCCAAGGTCTTTGTCAAGATAAGAGCAAGGGCGACCAATGTACTTTTGGCTCGCATTGACCGGCATTGCATGAATTCATTATAATAATTTCAAGTTTGATTGAGTCATAAATAGATTAGGAGAGTGATGAGGATGAGGCGCGCAGTTATCTGTTTGCTTATCATGGTCTCTATATTGGCTTTATCAGGGCCTGCACTGGCAGAGACGCTGACGGTGAAGATGTCTTACAACGGCCCACCCGACGAGGTTAATAACGCTGTCCACTATTACGCCGTTAATTTTAAAAAGCTAGTAGAGGACAAACTTGAGGGCAAGATAAAGATCGAGCTTTATCCCGACAGCCAGCTGGGCACTGAAGAGGAACGCATGGAGCTTTTGACGAAGAGCGGGCTTAACCAACCCATCATAAATGTTGCGTCATATGCCGGCATGGCCCCCCTTTTACCCGAACTTTATGCAGCTTCGATTCCCTTCATGTTCGACAGCTACAAGGCGGCCCACCAATTCTTCGACTCCGGCAGATATTGGTCAAAGGTAAAAGAGGAGTTCAAAAAACGCACTGGCGCCGTTCTGCTGGAGGCCGTAGAAGAGGGTGGGTTTCTTGCCTTTACCAACTCAAAGCGCGAGATTAAAAGCCCCGACGACTTTAAGGGACTTAAATTCAGGGCAATGGACGAAGGCCAGGTGATACTTTACAAAGCCTTTGGCGCAAGCGGCATACCCATCCCATGGACGGAGCTTTATATGGCCTTAAAAACAGGCGTCGTCGACGGCCAGATGAACCCCGCCACCTACATCATCATAGGAAGCCTTTACGAGGTCCAAAAATATATGACTTTGGCCAACATTCAGTATTCAGACCAATTTTTGGTGGTAAACGGCGATCTTTTTGACGGACTGCCCGAAGCCGAGCAAAAGGCCATAGCCGAAGCCGCCCATCAGGCCAACGTGATGACCAGAGAAATGGTCGAGTCACAAGATGCAGAACAGATAAAGTTCCTCGAGGAAAAGGGGATGAAAGTTTATGCCCCAAACGAGGATGAAATGAACGCCTTTAGGGACAAAGGTCAGCCGGCTTACATAGAATGGCTAAAGACTACTGTTGACGAGGAATGGCTAAATATGGCTCTGGAAGACGCTAAGGCCGCAAATGAGGCCGTAAAGTAAGGACTAGGCATGCCGAAGGATATTTTGCCCAAGTTGTCTGCGGCCATAGAGCGGGCATGCGCTTACGTCTCGTGCTCGCTCTTGGCCTTAAATATATGTGACATACTCACGGGAGTGGTCTCGCGGTATCTATTTCATACTTCCTTCATCTGGACGGAGGAGTTGGCGCGATACACGCTGATATGGATGGTCATGGTGGGGGCAAGCTGTGCACACCTTCGAGGAGATATGATGGCCATCGATTTCATCCTGCCCAGGCTTCCCATGAAGCTGCAGCGCATCTTCAACGTGCTCAAGTTCATCATAGGCGTTATCGTGCTGATATTGGTCGTTTATTTTGGAGCCCATAATGCCATTGGAGCCTGGAACATGAGGACGATGGGCTTAAAAATCCCCAAAACCATACCGCTGCTTTCCCTGCCGGTGGGCCTTGGAATACTGCTCGTAGAGTTTGTCATCTACAGAAAAGACATGGGGGCGAACGAGAGATGAGTCTGCTTCTTTTACTGCTATTTTTCTTTTTTCTTATGTTAATAGGCCTTCCCCTTTACCTTTCGCTCTTATCAGTTGCCTTTGCCGGGATAGCGGTATTGGGTGACGCATCACTTCTTCGCGTCGTAAGCCAGCAGCTCTTTGGCGGTATGGATTCCTTCACCCTGATGGCCATCCCATTTTTCGTCCTGGCCGGGTCTTTGATGAACAGGTCAGGTCTTACCGACAAGCTCATAGACTTTTCCAAGCTCTTAGTGGGCTCCATGCGCGGCGGATTGGGATATGTAAACATAGTTGCAGGGATAATACTGGCAGGCGTAAACGGGTCAGCAGCTGCAGATGCCTCTGCTCTCTCTTCGATCTTAATTCCGGCCATGAGAAAGGAAGGCTACAACCAAGGTTACGCTGCAGGCCTTACTGCCGCAAGCTCTCTCATTGGCCCCATAATACCTCCTTCGATCTTCATGATCATTTATGCTTCCATGACAAATACGTCGATCGGCGGTCTTTTTGCAGCCGGCATCGTTCCGGGGTTGATTTTAGGCCTATCCTATGCTGTCATGAATTACTTCTATTCTTTCAGATACGGTGCTCCGATTTCGAGCGGAGAAGAAAGGTCGCAGGCAAAAAAGATACTAATTCAATCCATATCCGGCTTACTTGCGCCGATAATCATCATCGGCGGCATAGTTACAGGCATAGTAACCCCGACGGAATCTGGGGCATTGGCTGCTGCTTACTGCCTCCTGGTAGGGCTGTTTTACACCAAAAGGCTCGACAAAAGGGGCATTTTCGAGGCACTTTACGAGACGGTGCGCACGACCAGCTCAATATTTCTGATAATGGGAGCAGCACAAGCGGTCGGCTGGCTGCTCAAATGGGAAAGAATACCACAGCAATTTGCGGGCTTGCTTGCCGAAGCAGGGTTGACTTCAAGCCCCGTCTTGCTCATGTTGACCTTTAGCGCCATCATATTCGTGGTGGGTTGCTTCATGGAAGAAGTGGCGACACTTACCCTTCTTACGCCCATATTTTATCCGCTGGCCCTGCAGGCGGGCATTGACCCGCTGCATTTTGGCATCGTCATGACGCTAAACGTCACCATTGCCCTGGTAACCCCTCCTATGGGTGCTTGTAACTACATCGTTTCTGCGGTGGGTAAGGTGCCTTTAAGTGAGGTATTGAAGTTCATATGGCCCTTTATAGCTGTCTCCCTTGTCGTATTATCTATGATCATATTGCTCCCGGGTCTAACAATTTATGTTCCAAAATTACTGGGGCTTTAATGAATTGACCTCAACGATTTAACATCCCCACCAACCACAGGGATAAACCAGGAATATTCGTTAGCAGAAGGACACATAATATCATTGCAGCTATGAAGTAAAGTAGGTTCTTGGAGATCCTTTCAATGCTTTCCCCCGAGATGGCTGTAGCAACAAAGAGGTTAATGCCATAGGGAGGCGTAACAAAACCCACGGCAAGGTTTACGGTGAGAAACACCCCAAAATGGATAGGATCGACCCCAAGCTGTCTCATGATCGGAAGAAGTATCGGTGTAAGGATAATTACGGCAGGAATGTTATCGACGAAACATCCCATTATGAGCAGAAAGATATTGATTATAAGTAACGTTACCCAGGGCGTACTCGATATGTTAGAAAGCCATGAAGCGACAGTCGACGGTATTTGTGCCAATGCAAGATAGGAGGCGAAGGCCATGGAAAGCCCGATCATAAACTGCGTAACGCCGTTGACCAGGGAGGAATCGAGCAAGCAATTGTATATTTTTTTCAGAGTGAGCTCTTTATACACGAATTTGCCGACGAAAAAAGCGTATACGACAGTTACAACAGCCGCCTCTGTAGGGGTAAAGATGCCGCCGTATATGCCACCTAAGACGATGACGGGTATGATCAAAGCCCACACGGCCTCTTTGAAGGCCCTGCCAATAGCCTTAAGGGAAGGCCTCTGGGCGCTTCCAAGGTATCCTTTTTTGCGGGAGATGATGTAGCATACTGTCATCAGGGCAATCCCCAATATTATTCCTGGTATGATACCGGCAATGAACATGTCCCCGATCGAAACTTGTGCGACGACACCATATATCACGAAGGGAATGCTTGGTGGGATTATAACGCCGATAGAACCGGCACAAGCCGTCAGGGCAGCGGCAAAACCGGAATCGTACCCTCTATCCCTCATCGCCGGTATCATAAAAGAGCCGATTGCGGAAACCGTTGCGGGGCCCGAACCTGAAATGGCAGCGAAGAACATGCAGGCCAACACGGTGACCATGGACAGCCCTCCCGTGACAAAACCGAGCAGGCTGTCGGCGAGGTTTACCAGTCGTCTGGATATGCCTCCCTCAAGCATCAATGCACCTGCCAGTATAAAATAGGGGATCGCCAGGAGGGGAAAGGAATCGAGCCCGGTCACCGATTTTTGCGCCACTAAAACGAGAGGGATATCCGTCGTTGTCGCAAGGCATATCGCAGTTGCCAGGCCTATCGTGACACCTATCGGGACGCTTAGCGATATGAAGATTATGAGGAGGGCGAACAGCAACAACGCTTCCATTAAAAGGCCTCCTCTTGCTTGAACTTACGAAATAACCCCGCCAGATCTTCAACTAAATGTATTAACATCAAAAAACAACCCACAGGAACGGAGGCATAGGCGTAGCCCATAGGAATTCTCATTGCAGGTGAAAGTTGCCCGCTATTGAAGACATGAGTCGTAATCCGTGTTCCAGTATAGGCTAGAAATATAGTAAATGAAAACCAGATTAGCGTAATAATAACTTCAAACATAACTTTCTTTTTGCCAGCAAATTTGTTAGGTAAAATTTCGACTCGGATATGGCTGCCTTTCTTGACGGCATAACTGGCTCCTATCCAGCATTGCCACAGGAAGATATATCTGGCAAGCTCTTCGCTCCATGTGAGCGAGTTCTGGAATACGTATCTCATTACAACCTGGAGAAATACTATGCAGACGCTTACCACCATGCTGCTGACGAGCAGATATTCTTCGAGCTTGTCGAACATTTTTAAATTAAAGGCAAATGATTTCAACATGAATTCCTCCCCGGAAAACAAGAGGGGCCCTAAAGGCATGAGCCCCTCTTAAATCTTGATCTATTTTGCTACCTTTTCAGCTAGGGCGATGATGTCTTCTCCGATCTCGCCCTTGAACTGCTCGTAAATGGCGTGGGCCGCTTCAACGAAGGGCTTCTTCTGCTCGGGCGTGAGGTCGTTTATCTTCATACCCTTGTTTTGGAGTTCCACTATAAGTTCTTCCTCTTCCTGTGGCATGACTTCCCGATGTCTTGCTACAAACCTCCTTGCTCCTTCCTTTACGACTTCCTGCAACTCGGAGGGAAGGTTATCAATGAAGGACTTATTGGTCAAAATGTGAACGACGGAAAAGACATGTCCGGTCAGAGAACAGTATTTCTGTACTTCATAGAACCTGCTGTCGTGTATTAGGACTATGGGGTTTTCCTGACCATCTACGGTACCTTGCTGAAGGGCCGTGTAAAGCTCACCAAAGCTCATAGGAGTGGGATTTGCCCCCAATTCTTTGAAGAAGGCTATATGCGGAGGCACTTCCATTGTCCTTATCTTCAGGCCTTTCAAATCCTCGGGACTGTAGATAGGGCGTTTGTTGTTGGTAATGTGTCTGAAACCGTTTTCGAAATAGCCTAAATTCATCATGCCCGTTTTAAGCAATCTCTTGTCCAGCTCCTTGCCCAACTCCCCGTCGAGCGCCTCAAATGCTGATTCCCTGGTCGTGAAAAGATATGGAAGTTCGACGACGTTGAAACTCTTCTCGAAACTGGCTGTAATGGACGTAACGGGGAGGGCCATCTGAAGGATGCCCAATTGAACTGCTTCGGCCATCTCCCTGTCTCCACCCATCTGTGCATTGGGATATAGCTCGACCTTTATCCTACCACCGGAATTCTCTTCCACGTATTTTTGAAAGACCTCCCTCATTAGGACACAGTCGGGATGGCTTTCGGGCTGAATGGTTCCCACCTTGATCGTGTAGTCAGCTGCAGATGCGCAAAAGGCGAAAAAGAACAAAAACATCGCTGCCATTGATAAACTCAACCACCGCTTAAAGCTCATACATTACTCCCCCTTATGATGTATTTCATTGTGATAGAATATAACACATTTATCGGAATTCTAGAATAGTATTTTAAGGGAGTGTGTAACTTACAATACGTGGCCTAGCAAGTGGAAATTGAGTTTGCTAGGCCACGTATATGCTAACGCAATACTCTACTTTGCGAATATCTCGTTGAAAAATGCCTTCATGGCTTCGAAGGAGCGCCTTTCCGATATTGGATTGTAGGCAACGCCAATTTCAGGGTTATTGCCCGCATTCGGGTTAGTAAAACTGTGTACTGTATTGCCATAGAAGATCATCTGCCAATCAACGTTAGCGCTTCTCATTTCTTCCTGGAAGGCAATTACCTGCTCCATTGGGACCATTGGGTCATCGGCACCATGCAGGACTAAAATTGACCCCTTGATATTTTTAGCATCATCCGGGTTTGGCGTGTCGAGATTTCCGTGAAAGCTTATGGCTCCTCTAATTGGCGCTCCGCTCCTTGCAAGCTCAAGCGATGCTCCTCCGCCGAAGCAATATCCCATGGTCGCTATGCGTTCGGGATCTACAAGAGGATGATTTTGGAGCACCGAAAGGGCCGCCTGACCCCTTTCCCTCAATAAATTCCTGTCGCTTCTAAACTTCCCTGCCAACTGTGCTGCTTCATCTGCGTTTTTGGGCCTCACGCCCTTACCGTAGATGTCGGCGGCGAAAGCGACATAACCCAGCTCTGCTATTTGTCTGGCCCTCATCTTCTCGTATTCCGACAAACCCATCCATTCGTGAATTATGATGACCCCTGGACGTTTGTCTTTGACGGATTCCTCGTAGACCAAATAGCCCTCAAGTACAGTATCTTCGTGGTTGTATGTTATTATCTCTTCTTTCAACGTCTGAGCCCCCTCCGCTCGTTGCAGTAAAGGATTAGTACCTGCCAATGCGGGCAGCAAAGCAACGATCAAAAACAGACAGATCGTTGCAAATGCAATTGAAATTCCTTTATCTGACATCATATCGACCCCCTTTTTTGAGTAAACCGCTTATTTGTATTTATTTTAAATTATATGATGTAATTGTAAAGGGTAGGTCCTCAATTGATACGTCTTTCTGAGGCACATCAAAATCCTTATAACTATTTTTGAGAATTCATTTATTTAATTAATCGAATAATGATTGAGTTTCATTTTCACTTGACATATACGATGCTCGGTTATATTATTTCATAAGCGGATATATATATCCGCTAAGTGGGAGGTGCGCCTTAGTGGGAATTCCGCTACTGGATGTGAGAAATCTGAAGACCTACTTTTACATCGAAGATAGCGTAATCACAGCGGTAGATTCAGTTAGTTTCGTCGTTCAAGAAGGAGAAACACTGGGCATAGTCGGCGAGTCAGGTTCTGGCAAAAGCGTGACAGCCCTTTCTATCATGCGCTTGATACAATCGCCTCCTGCAAAGATCGTCGATGGAAAGATATTATTTAAAGGCGAAGATCTTTTGCTTAAAAGCGAAGACGAAATGAGACGGATTCGCGGAAATGAGATTTCCATGATCTTCCAGGAACCGATGACTTCCTTAAACCCCGTTCTTACCATTGGAGCTCAAATTTCCGAAGCTATAATGCTTCATGAAGGAGCATCCAAAAAAGAGGCACTGGAAAAAAGCGAGCATCTGTTGCGCCTTTGCAAAGTCTCCCTGCCCAAAAAGCGTTTGCGCCAATATCCTCATGAACTTAGCGGCGGCATGAGGCAGCGTGCCATGATCGCCATGGCCTTGGCCTGTAATCCAAGCCTCCTGATAGCAGATGAACCGACAACGGCCTTAGACGTAACGGTTCAGGCCCAAATTCTAGATTTAATACTTGAACTTCAGAAAAGAATGGGGACTGCGGTATTGTTTATTACCCACGACTTGGGAGTAATCAATGAGGTGGCGGATAATGTTGCCGTAATGTACTGTGGACGTATCGTCGAATACGGACCTACGAAGGATGTTTTGAGACACCCCCTTCATCCCTATACGAAAGGCCTTCTTGCCTCTCTGCCCACCATAAAGGGACCAAGGAAGCCATTGAAGTCCATCAAAGGCAGCGTGCCATCTCCTCAAGAGATACTCTCAGGTTGTCGATTTGCACCGCGTTGTGATTATGCCTCAGATCGTTGCGTACATACCGAACCAACGCTATCGAAGGTGGACGATCGTCTTGTTCGATGTTACAACATCCCGTGAAGTGAGAGAGGAATGATTTCATGTCGGAAATTTTGCTTCAATTGCAGGATTTGCGTGTATACTTCTCGGCGACAAGCGGAACCTTTGGCAAAAAACAATACATAAGGGCAGTCGATGGCATAGACTTAGAAGTGAAAGCAGGCGAGGTCCTCGGCTTAGTTGGAGAAAGCGGATGTGGAAAATCAACTCTGGGCAGGGCCATAGTAAGGCTTGTAGAGGCTTTAGGGAAAAGCAAGGTTTATTATCGCGGAATCGATGTGCTCTCCTTCGATAAAAGACAGCTTAAAGACTTTCGCAAAAAGGCCCAGATGGTCTTTCAGGATCCCTTCGGTTCGCTCAATCCTAGACTTACAGTGGGCGACACCATTGAAGAGGTACTCATCGTTCACGAGAGGTCGATTAAATTAGAAAGAAAGCACAAAGTAGAAAAGCTGATGGACGCAGTGGGTTTGGCTAAACACTTCCGCAACAGATACCCCCACGAATTGAGCGGAGGGCAGAGACAGCGAGTTGTAATCGCCAGAGCATTGGCCATAGACCCCGAGTTTTTAATTTGCGATGAACCCGTTTCGGCACTTGATGTTTCTATCAGGGCTCAGATAATAAACTTATTTGAAGAGCTTCAAAAGAGATTTAATTTAACCTATTTATTCATCTCCCATGATATGAGCGTCGTTAGGCATATTAGCACTCGCGTAGCTGTTATGTACCTCGGCAAAATCGTGGAGATCGCGGAGACCGATACATTGTTTGACACCCCCCTTCACCCTTATACGCAAGCCCTTCTCGAGGCCATACCGGATGTATTGGAAGATAGAGATGTAAGACGCAGAATCCTCGAGGGGGATGTTCCGAGCCCTTTGCATCCCCCCGAGGGTTGCAGGTTTCATCCTCGATGTTTTATGGCCAAAGAAAGATGTTCAATTGAAGAACCGCCTTTAATAAAAAAAGGTATCGATCATTTTGTAGCTTGTCATTATGCTTAAATAATAATTAATAATAAAGTGATGTCCAAAAAACGGAAGGAGGTAGAAAAAAATGAGGAGGTATAGAGGTTCTGTGGGAAAAGGTCCTTTTGGGGTGGGCATTTTTATTGCGTTGATCGTACTTTTTAGTTTTTTTGGCATGATCTTTTCAGAATCTCCTTCGATAGCTGCGGAAAAGAAGGTCATCGTTCAAGCAATGGATAGGGATCCCGATATTTTAGACACCATGAAAGCTGCATGGTATTCGGATGCGTTGATCTATTTGCACGATCGCTTGGTGTCGAGGGATTACAATTTCGGGTATCGACCGGGGTTGGCGACAAGTTGGGATGTATCGGAAGATGGGCTGATGTGGACATTTCATTTAAAAAAGGAAGTCAAGTTCCACGATGGCACCCCTTTTACCGCAAAGGACGTGAAATGGACAATCGATACAATTAAAGATCCGAAGACAGCTTCTCCCTTTGCCGGAGATCTCAAGGCCATCGACCAAGTCAAAATTATCGATGATTATACTGTGCAGATGACGTTGAAATATCCCTTTCCGAACCTGCTTTTCAACTTATCCAACACGGCCTCCGGAATTCAGAAGGCAGGTTGTTATGATGAATATGGGGAGGACTACGGCATCAAGACCGTCATAGGAACTGGTCCCTTTATGTTCAAGGAATGGGTCCGTGGAGACAGGATAGTGCTCGTCAAAAACCCTCATTACAATTGGGGGCCGGAATGGATGTCCAATCAGGGGCCACCCCTTTTCGATGAATTGGTCATAAGAACTATACCTGAGGAAAGCTCGCGCATAATGGAACTTTTGACCGGTGGGGTCCACGTGCTTCGCGATGTGCCTCCATTGCAGGTCGATAAACTGAAGAACAATCCCGAAATAAACATATTTACTGAACAGTCGACCAAGTTGGGGTATCTAGCCTATGCATGTGACAAAAAGCCCTTTGACGACGTGCTCGTCAGGAGGGCAATCAATCACGCAGTCGACAGAGAAACGATAGTGAAATACATATTTAGTGGCTATGCCACGCCTGCATACGGTTATCTTCCCCAGGCGTTGAAAGATGAATATCTGGAGGAAAGCGAGGAGTTGGGCTACAAATATGACCCCGCTAAGGCGAAGGAGCTGCTTGCCAAAGCAGGATTCCCAGATGGCTTTGAGACCACTCTTTCAGCTGAAAACGATTCTACATCGAAAAGGCTCGCGGAGGTTCTTCAGGCTCAACTAGCAGAAATAGGGATAAGGGCCAAGATTCAGCTTTTCGACAGCGCAAGCTATGTTGCCATGCTAAAGGCAGGGCAACAAGACCTTTTCGTCCGCCTTTATAGCTGGCCCAATGCCGATATTCTCGATTGGTTCTTGTTATCGTCGCAGTTTCCCTATCCCAACCACTCTCGCTGGTGTGATCCCAAGACAGACGAGCTGATCAACTCGGCCGCGACTGCACCTACGTGGGAAGAGCGAGCGGAGAAGTATAAGGAAGTGCAGCGATATCTCATCGAACAAGCAGTATGGTGCCCTATCTACATTCCAGACATGATGTTGGCAGTGCGGAAAGAGGTCAAAAACTTCAAGATCCATCCATGGATGATTCAATACAGCGACGGAATCGATATAGAAACCAAATAGAACCATCTTTGTTAAATTTAATGATTGGAGAAGGGGGGTTTCATGCAAGCCCCTTTCTCCAATAACCAGCAGGAGTGGTTGTGATGCTAAGATATTTCGCCAGGCGAATGACATTTCTAGCTTTAACTTTGTTGGGAATGACGATCATCATATTTTCAATGCTCCATTTATCTCCTGGAGATCCTATAGATTTGATCGTCGGTCCTAACGTAACCCCTGAAGTGCGGGAAAATATACGACATCAATATGGCTTGGACCAACCCCTGATAGTCCAATATCTTGGCTTTATGAGATCTCTTATTCGCGGCGATTTGGGACAATCGATAATTCAGCATAAGCCCGTATCAGAGTTGATTGCAGAGAGGTTTTACGTCACCTTTGAATTGAGCGTGACGGCTTTGATCATATCATTTTTAATAGCAATTCCCATTGGTATTAAAGCCGCCTTGAAGAGAAATACCGCCACGGATTACTCGCTTATGGCCGCTTCTCTGATCGGCATTTCGATGCCAACCTTTTGGTTTGGGCTGATGCTATTGTATATAGTAGCTTTCAAACTGAGGCTTTTCCCGATTTCAGGTTACGGGACATGGAGGCATCTCTTTTTGCCTGCATTGACGATTGGAATAACCGATGCGGCTTTGGTCGCTAGAATGGTGCGATCTAGCATGCTTGAGGTAATTCGCCAGGATTACATACGCACCGCCAGAAGCAAGGGCCTGCCTGAGCGGGTCGTAATTAACCGTCACGCCCTGAGAAATGCATTAATTCCGATAATTACCTTGTTAGGATTGCGCATAGGATGGATTGTGGGAGGATCTGTCGTAGTGGAGATCGTCTTTGCCAGACCTGGATTGGGAAGGTTGATGGTCGATTCCATTTTGGCCCGCGACTACCCTGTCGTCCAGGGGACAATGGTTGTTTTGACGACCTGCATAATATTGGGAAACCTCCTTGCAGATGTCCTATATGCGGTTGTAGATCCGCGTATAAAGTTGAGATGAAACAAGAAGGTTGATAAGGTGGCGATTATATATGGCTGAAGAGGTAGCAGGTGCCAGGATTGCCAGAAGCGAGAGCGCCTTCTGGCATTTGATGAAGCGTTTGTTTCGCAATAAAGCCGCGGTCTTTGGGTTGGTCATCATAGTGTTGATGTTTCTCTGCGCCATTGCGGCTCCGCTGATAGCCACTCATGATTACGCTAAACAGGATTTGCCGTCCATGCTGCAATCACCATCGAGGGCCCATTTGTTCGGCACCGACGAATTTGGGCGCGATATTTTTAGTCGGGTGATCTATGGTTCGAGAGTCTCTCTTAAGGTTGGCTTTCTGGCCGTGGGCATTTCTCTCTTCGCAGGACTTCTCTTGGGAAGCATCGCCGGTTATTACGGTCGTATTTTGGACAGCGCCATATGTGCGTTGATAGATATAGCTTTAGCCTTTCCCATGACGTTGCTCGCAATAGCCATCATCGCCATCCTTGGACCAGGTTTGTTCAACGTATGTCTGGCCATAGCGCTTTCCTCCTGGGGGTCCTTTGCCCGCATCACGCGGGGTCAATTTCTATCCCTGAAAAGCCAAGAGTTCATAGAAGCAGCTAAGATTCTCGGATATTCCGATCTTAGGATTATATTACGCCACATTTTACCAAATTCCCTGGCTCCTTTGGTCGTCTTGACGACGCTCGAGGTACCAAAGGCCATAATCGTAGAAGCGACGCTGAGTTTTTTGGGGCTCGGGATACAGCCCCCTTTGCCCAGCTGGGGTTCGATCATGAGTTCTGGCCGCTCCTTTCTTTTCGATGCTCCCTGGATAACGGTCTTTCCCGGGCTGATGATCATCTTGATTGTCATGGGTTTTAATCTCTTCGGTGATGCCCTGAGGGACACCCTTGACCCGAGACTTCGAAACTAAAAATATGGAGGAGTGTAAAAATCTTGAAGCCTATAATCGGAATAAGCAGCGTATGGTCGGCTGAAACGTGGTCAAGCGATGAGAATAAAGTCGGTTGCATCTATATTGGCAAGCAATATGTCGATGCTATTTTATACTCTGGCGGCACTCCCTTCATCCTTCCCATGATCAACGAGAGGGAATTATTGATACCCCTAATTGAGGATATCATGATGGTGATCGATGGCCTCCTGCTCAGTGGGGGTGGCAGTCTGGAGGGAATCCCGTCGCAGACGACGCGCCCTACCTTGACGGAACAACAACCCAAAAGATATGAATTCGAGAAAGAATTGCTCCTTCATGCCCGCATGAAGGGAATGCCCATTTTGGGCATCTGCCGAGGCTGCCAAATGATTGCTGAGGTGTTTGGAGGAAAGATGGATTACTCTCATTTTTTGCAGGGCCATCGACAAAAGGAGTCGGGAGATCACCCGACTCATAATGTTAGAATAACTGACAATACGAAGGCGAAGCTCCTCTTGCAGGCCGACAACATGCTGGTCAACAGCTTTCACGTGCAATCCATAGAGTCCGTACCCGAAGGCTTTATCGCAAGCGCCATATCCGATGATGGGGTCATCGAAATAATCGAATCCACTCTGGATCCTTTCGTAGTGGGCGTTCAGTTTCATCCTGAGGAGATGTTGCTATCCAGCGAACAGGCAAAGAGGATCATCGATCTTTTCGTCGAAAGCGCCAGGGACTTTAAGAAAACTCGATCGTAGTCAAGCTGCAACATAGCGATTTAAAAATTTATGATTATTAGAAAGGAATAATATGTTAGATATAATTATAAAAAATGGAATTATAATAGATGGGTCCGGCAAAAAGAGATACATTTCAGATATAGGAGTAAAAGATAATTATATTTGCAAAATTCAAAGCAACATCGAAGATTGCGCCGCAAGATACATAGACGCCAAGGATTTAATAGTGTCTCCGGGCTTTATAGACGCTCATAGTCATTCTGACTTTACTATCTTTATAAATAATTTTGGAGAGAGCAAAATAAGGCAGGGCATAACTACTGAGGTGGTCGGAAATTGCGGATTTACTGCTGGACCTATAGTATCTGAGCATAAAAATGAGCAGTTGCAATATTTAGCCAACACAATTGTATTAAACGATGAAATGGAAAAAATATGGGATTGGAAAAGCCAAAAAAGTTTTTTGGATTATTCTTCTAGGGATGGAATGTCCTTCAATCTAGCACCCTTAGTGGGACATGGAATGATCCATGTCGGCGTAATGGGGTTTGACCAGAGAAAACCTACGCATGATGAAATGGATAAGATGAAGGCATTGCTAAAGTCAGAACTGGATAGTGGATTTTATGGTCTATCCACAGCCTTTCAATACGAACCAGGTAACTTCATCGATATGGACGAGATTGCCGAATTATGCGAGATGATAAGAGATTATGGCGGAATCTATGCCATCCACATGAGAGACGAAGGCAAGGATTTAATACTTTGTGTGAAACATGCCATAGAGATAGCGAGAAGGACTGGAGTAAGAATTCAAATATCGCACTTAAAGGCCACTTACAAGCCCAATTGGGGCAAAGTCAATGAAGCCTTAACTTTGATAGACGAGGCTGAAGACGCCGGCCTTGATGTTGGATTTGACGTTTACCCCTATACGGCCTATGGTAGCGGCCTTATCGATTTAGTCCCACCCCGGGCAAAAAGAGACGGGCCCAAAGAAATGGTAAACCTTCTTAAATACGAAGAGACTAGACGAAGAGCGGTAAAGGACATGGAAGAGGGATTAGAAGATTGGGAGACGATAATGGTCTGCGATGACTGGGACGAATGCGTCAAAGTAGCCTTATTAAAGAGTGATAAGAACAAAAAATACGAAGGAATGACGATAAAGGAAATAGCCGAAGACATGAAATGCACCCCTTATGAAGCCGTCATTCAATTGTTAATCGATGAAGATGCTTCCGTGAAGTGCATATTCTTTGCCATGTGCGAAAAGGACTTGGTCTACGTCATGTCTCATCCCGAAGCTTGCTTTGGAACAGATGGAAGGGCATGCGCGACCTACGGGGAATTGAGCAAAGGTTCTGTGCACCCCCGTTATTACGGCACCTATCCTCGTATAATGGGACATTACACAAGGGAAGAAAAAGTCCTGACCTTGGAGGAAGCCGTGAAAAAATCGACGTCATTGCCTGCGGAGAGGTTCAACATACGAAAACGTGGAGCCATAAAAGAAGATTATTTTGCCGACATAACCATATTTGATCCCGATGTAATCATCGACACAGCCACATTTGAAAACCCCCATCAATATCCAAAGGGAATTGAGTACGTAATAGTAAATGGCCAAATGGTCATTGAGAAGGGTTTTCATACTGGAAATCTCCCTGGCCTCGTATTAAACAAGATTGCAGGGGTTAAAGATTAAATTGTTTCGAAACCGATTAACAAGTCGGCGCAGCCGCTTTTTTCGGCCGCCTGCAGTAATTTTTCGTCCCGAACGATATTAAAAGAGCTTTGCCTGACTATTTATTAAAAAAGTCTATGATCAATAACATCATCTTGTATTATAACAATAAATTGGGAAAGGGTGTCTGAAAAGGGGCGGTTTTCAAGTTTTAACCGACGCTTACGCCTTCGTTCCACAGGCGTTCTTCTGCAGTCTCGCTAGCAACCACCAGGGGAAGAATCCAAGAGTCTTTCGGCTCAAGGGATACCGCACAGCCGGGAGAGAATGTCGACCTGCCAAGCTCAGAGACAGGCCATGTCTCGCCCGTCAACTCCTGCTTTAAAAGATATCTGGCGGCTGTACCCCAGAATGCTGCATTTTTTTATCGTCTCAAAAAATTTTTGTTGACAAACTATGACATGTCGTATAACATAATTGTCAACCTAAAACTTTGCGAAATGGAGGAGGCGCCAAGTGATGATAGGACAACGTTTCTTAGCTACGTCAGGGCAATGTGTCAGTGCCATTAGCAACATGTGCGCCTCCATATCCGGCGGTTATTACTTTAGCAACGGCCAGTGGCGTTATTATTACGCTTCTGGCCCTTTTTCTTATGGAGACCGACCGCCGGGTGGGAAAGATTACTTTAATTTCAGATAGTAGAGTAACATAATAGCAGATTAAATCCGGGGTTCGGTCTCAAAGCCGAACCTCGGATTTTTTTATTTCAAAAGGGAGGGAAAGAAGATGGAAAGAGCCATCGTAAAGACAAAAAGAGGAGAATCGGCAGGAAGGCTTTTAATGAAATTGGACCAAATAGGGATAAGGGCCAGGATCGCAAAGGAGGAACCAGAGGCAATCCTGTTGGCCGAAGGGGAGATCGACGAGACCAGCATAAAGACGATGCCGGAAGTAGATCAGGTGACCAAGGTTAAGTTGCCCTTCTCTTTGGCAAGCAGAGAGTGGCATAAAAAAGACAGCGTAGTGAATATAGCACCGGGAATCTCCGTTGGCGGAGGAAACGTTCTCATCATTGCCGGCCCCTGTGCTGTAGAGGGAAAGGAGCAGATTGTAAAGACGGCACAATCGGTAAAAAGATCCGGAGCACTGGCGCTTAGAGGAGGCGCTTACAAGCCGAGGACCAATCCGTACACCTTCCAGGGGCTCGGCATCGAGGGCTTGGCTCTGCTGGCAGAGGCAAAAAAAATCTCGGGCCTTCCGATCGTCACGGAAATAATGACCCCCGAAGACATCGACTTCATGCTCCCCCACACCGACATCCTGCAGGTCGGTTCCCGAAACATGCAGAACTTCTCCCTCCTCAAGGCCTTAGGCAAGGTCGACAAACCAGTTCTGCTTAAAAGGGGCATGATGGCCACCATAGATGAATGGCTACAAGCTGCGGAATACATCATGGCCGGAGGAAACTTCAACGTCATACTCTGCGAGAGGGGAATAAGAAGTTTCGAAAAAAGGACGAGAAACACCCTGGATCTAAACGCCGTCCCCCTGGTCAAGAGCTTAAGCCATTTGCCTGTGATCGTAGATCCCAGCCACGGAACGGGAAAGAGCGAGCTCGTTCCCAGCATGAGCCTGGCTGCCCTTGCCGCGGGAGCGGACGGCCTGATCGTAGAGGTGCACCCGAATCCCGAGGAAGCGGTAAGCGACGGCGACCAATCGCTCGACCTGGAGGAGTTCGACAAACTGATGAAATCGATCAAAAGACTGCTTTCCGTGATGCCCGAAAAAACTCTGGAGGGATCGAAGTGCTCTGTAGCAGCGTAGGCATCGTAGGGCTTGGGCTTATAGGCGGTTCCATGGGGAAAGGATTGCTCGAAAGCCGCTCCGTCGACAGGGTCCTCGGTTGGGACGTGGACGGAAACGTGCTGGAGCATGCCCTTTCATCAAAAGCCATAACTTCGATCGCTAGCCCGAAGGAAACGGTCGAAGAAACCGAACTTTTGATCATAGCCACCCCGCCAAGCAAAATGACCGCCTTAAGCAAAACATTGGCCCCTCTTGCGGGTAAAAATTTAAAGGCCGTTGTGGATACGGCCAGCACCAAATCTGCTCTGTCAAAGGAATTATCCTTTATCTGGAAGGAAAAATACGTAGGGCTTCATCCCATGGCGGGCAAGGAAAAGGGCGGTATCCAAAACGCAACAGCAGAAATGCTCTATGGCGCCGTTTGCGCGCTGGTTCCCACCGAAATTTCTGACGGCGAAGCTACGAAAATGGCCAAAGACCTCATCTGCGCCCTAGGCATGCTCCCCGTAATAACAGCTCCGGAAGAACACGACGAAATTGTGGCCCTTACGAGCCATCTTCCCATGTTTATGGCCATTAGCCTTGCCTTGTCGGCATTCAAGGGAGCTTCTAAAAACCAAAAACTTCCATACTTCATAGCCGGCGGTTTCAAAGACACCACGAGAGTGGCATCTTGCCCTCCCTGGCTCGTAACCGACGTGTGGGAGACGAATAGAGGCTTTATAAAAAAGGCGATAAAGGAATTTATAGATATTTTATCCGAGTTGTCAGAGGTAGAGCCGGAGAGTTTGTTCGATTTGGCGACCAAGGCCAAAGAGGCAAGGGAATCACTGCTAAAGCGTCGAGGTGAGATAAGTGATAGAAATTAGACCGCAAGAAGGAATTGTCGGCGAGATAAAGGTACCGGGCGACAAATCAATATCCCATAGAGCTGCCCTGCTGGGGTCTCTTTCGAGGGAAGGCATAGAAGTGGAAAATTTTTCTCCGGGGGAGGACTGCGCGAGCACCCTTTCGTGCCTTAGGACGATGGGCTGCGAAGTCAACAAAGATGCCGTCTCAGGCAAGGTATCGGTAAAAGCCCCTGACGGCTTAAAAGAACCGAACGATGTCTTGGACGCAGGAAACTCCGGGACCACGGCCAGGCTCATATTGGGATTAATATCGGGAATCCCTAACATATTTGCCGTCATCACGGGCGATGAAAGCCTGAAGAGAAGACCTATGGGAAGAGTTGCCAAGCCGCTAGTTGCCATGGGCGCAAAGATAGACGGAAGGGAATTCGGAGAGAAGCTTCCCCTGGCGGTTAGAGGAAGAAAGCTTACGGGCGGCGTTCACACCCTCCAGGTGGCAAGCGCTCAGGTGAAAACGGCAATACTTTTCGCCGGCCTTAGAGCGCAGGGAGCAACTACAGTGATCGAGCCTACCCTTACGAGGGACCACACAGAGATAATGCTGGAACACCTGGGAACCCCCATCTTCAGAAAGGGCCTCAAGGTCACCGTGTACCCCGTTTCTTCCCTTAAGGGAGCAAGCTGGACCATACCGGGAGATTTTTCTGCTGCCGCCTTTTGGATAGTGGCTGCAGCCATTACCGAGAAAAGCGAGCTTCAAATCAAAAAGGTCAACGTAAATCCTACGAGGACAGGACTTCTAAGGGTGCTTCAAAGAATGGGGCTGGATTACAACATCGAAGACGAGATCTTGAGCGGAGGAGAAAGGATGGCCACCATCACGGTGAGGTCGTCGTATCTTAAGGGCACAAAGGTAATGCCCGAAGAGATACCCTCCATGATAGACGAACTTCCCGTACTGGCCGTGGCAGCCACCCAGGCAGAAGGGACCACCGAAATAAGGGGCGCCGGCGAGCTCAGGGTAAAGGAAAGCGACAGGATTCACGCCATGACTGAAGGCCTCAAGAGGATGGGCGCCCAAATAGAAGAGCTTCAAGACGGCTGGATCATAAAGGGCAAAACAAAACTTTCCGGCGCAAGGCTCAAAAGCTTCGGCGATCACCGGATAGCAATGGCCCTTGCTGTAGCCGGATTGGCCGCAGACGACAGTGTGATACTTGAAGGCGAAAGTTGCGTACACATATCCTACCCCTCCTTTTTCGAGGACTTAAAGGCCCTGACGACGAAATCCCAACCGAAGGAGAGGGTGTCGTCATGAGCATTCGCATGCTGTCCAGTGGTGAATCACACGGCAAGGGTTATCTGATCATTGTCGAAGGTTTGCCGGCGGGCCTTCCCATATCTAAGGACTACATCGAAGAGCAGCTTGCCAGAAGAAGGCGTGGCTACGGCAGAGGAGAACGCATGAAACTCGAAAGGGACGAGTTCGAGTTTTACAGCGGCGTCAGGGGAAAAGTTACGACGGGAAACCCCATTGGGGTGGTCCTTCGCAACAGCGAATGGGAAAAGTGGAAGGACGCCATGGACGCCTTCGACCTGAAAGAAGACGAGGCCAAAGAGAGGGAGATAACAAAGCCAAGGCCGGGACACGCCGACGCGTCGGGCATGGCAAAGTTCGGATTTGAAGAGGCAAGAAACGTATTGGAGCGGACAAGTGCAAGGGCCACCGCTGCCTGGACGATAGCAGGGACATTATGCAGGAGGCTTTTAGAAGACCTGGGCATAGCCGTGAGAAGTTCCGTCACATCCGTAGGACCACGATCGATCGGCCTGCCCCGAAGCGAGGAAGAATGGACCAGGGCCTGCTCTTCCGACATGGGCCTTCCGAGAGAGGAAGACGAAGAAGAAATTATGGCGATCATAGACGAAGCCAGAAGCTCCGGCGATTCCCTGGGCGGTACTTTCGCAATATCCGTGAAAAACGTCCCCGCCGGCATAGGATCTTACAGCGAATGGGACAGGCGCCTGGACGGACGCCTTGCTCAGGCCTTG
Source organism: Acetomicrobium thermoterrenum DSM 13490 (assembly GCF_900107215.1). NCBI lineage: Bacteria > Thermotogati > Synergistota > Synergistia > Synergistales > Acetomicrobiaceae > Acetomicrobium > Acetomicrobium thermoterrenum. The sequence goes on from NZ_FNPD01000007.1 coordinate 81,779, forward strand.
ATGGCAATCCCTTCGGCCAAGGGAGTGGAGATAGGCGGCGGTTTCGGCCTTTCGCAGAGGCCGGGCAGCGAAGTACACGACGAGTTCGTACTCTCCTCAGGCCTTTGGACTCGCCGGACGAACAACGCCGGCGGCATAGAAGGTGGCGTAACTAACGGCGAGGAATTGACCCTTCACGTCGCCCTAAAGCCAATCCCTACTTTGAAAAAGCCCCTTCGCACCTTCGACGTGCGGACTAAAAGGGAAACTTCGGCTCACGTGGAACGGGGGGACGTTTGCGTCGTGCCCGCTGCCTCTGTGGTGGGAGAGGCGATGACGTCGCTGGTGCTCGCACAGGCCTTATGCGAACAATTCGGTGGCGACAGGATGGAAGATTTGCGATCTCGATTCGAGGAACATACAAAGAGGACGAGGAGGATGTTTCATGTCTGACATAGCTCATATTACAATGATAAAGGAGTCTCAGGCAAAAGGTAAGGTTGCTTCAAAACCCTTCAGACTCTACCTGGGCGGATTCATGGCAGCGGGCAAGACCTCTGTCGGAAGAAAGCTTGCGGAGCTGACGGGCTTCCCCTTCGTCGATACCGATGATCTCGTCGAGGCCATGGCCGGGATGAGCGTAGCCGAGATATTCCAAAAGCATGGTGAACTTTACTTTAGAGCCCTCGAAGCGGAAGCCTTAGAGGAGACTTTCAAGCTTAAAAACGTGATAGTAGGCCTCGGCGGAGGTGTGCTCGTCAACCCAGAGAATAAGGCCAAGATTTTCGCGAATGGTACTTTGATAATTTTAGACGCTGCCATAGAGACGATCCTAAAACGGGCATCCAACGAACCCGGCAAGAGACCTCTACTGAAAGAAGAATCCGTGGCAGAACTCATGAATCGGAGGCGAGAAGCCTACAGCAAGGCTCACATCCGCGTCCGGACGGACGACCTCTTCGTTGATGAAGTAGCCATGAGCGTAATGGATATGCTCGCCGACCTCTTTCCCGAAATCAAACAACCCAAGAAAGTCGAAACGATCCCAGTAAAAACGGCAAATGCAGAATATCCCGTCCTGGTGGGAAGCGACATATTGGCTTCTTTCGAGGACATTATGTCGGAGATCGTCCCAAAAAAATTCAGCTCTGCCTTTTTGGTAAGCGACCCCCTTACCTTCTCCCTATTTTCCAGGAACTTCAAAAACTTGAAGGATGTACACTTGCTGCCTAGAGGAGAGGCGGGGAAATCCTTAAGCCAGCTTTCGCTGCTCTACGAAGATCTGGCACGAAACAACATTGATAGGAAGGGGCTAATAGTAGCTTTAGGCGGCGGCTGCGTGGGAGATACGGCGGGCTTTGCAGCCTCCACTTGGATGCGAGGCATCGACGTCGTCCACATCCCCACCACCCTTATAGCTCAAGCAGACAGCGCCATCGGCGGAAAGACCGCCGTAAACCTGCCTGAGGGCAAAAACCTCGTTGGCACCTTTCATCAGCCCTGCGCCGTGATCGTCGACGTAAACTGTCTCCTGAGTTTGCCCGACGAGGAGTTCAGGCAGGGCATGGCCGAGGTCATTAAGTACGGGCTGGGGGAGGACAGGGAATTTTTGAGTTGGCTTTCGGAAAATAGGGGCTCGATCGCAGAAAGAAATCCCGAAACCTTGCTAAAAATGGTAAAACGTTGTATAGAGCTTAAAGCATCGGTGGTGAAAGAAGACGAAAGAGAGACGACGGGGGCAAGAAGCCGCCTCAATCTCGGCCACACTATTGCACACGGGCTGGAAGCCCTTCAGGGATACGGCGGCATAAAACACGGAGACGCCGTGGCCGTCGGAATGGTCGTGGCGACGCACCTTGCCGTCATACTTGAATTGGAAAGCAAAGGCACCCTGGCCGAGCTCCTCGACCTGCTCGAACATTTCGGCCTGCCCACAAAACCTTGCGCAGATTTCGACAGCATTCTCCCTTACATCATGAGGGACAAAAAGTTCGTCGGTTCAAAGCCCATGTTCGTTCTGCCGAGGAAAGGCTACAAATGCGAGATGATGGAGGTAGATACAGACCTTTTAAAAAAGGCCTACGAAAGGGCCGGAGGCCGATAATTCGAACATATCGACCATTGCAAGAAGACAACCTGATGGGCTTAAGTCAAGCTCATCTTCTTATTTGAGGGTAAGAGCCCAGAACGCGAAGCCTTTCCACCCTGGAATTCATCGTTGCGAGGGCTTCCTTTACCTTCTTGTCTTCTGCGTCTCCCTCGAAATCGACGAAAAAGAAATACTCAAAGGGATTTCCCGGAAGGGGGCGAGACTGGATCAGAGTGAGGTTAAGCCCTGCCCTGTACAGGGGCTCCAAAGCCTGAAATAAAGTGCCCGGCTTGTGGGATACATTAAACAATATGGATGTCTTGTTTCTCTTGGACCTGCCTTCGCAAGCATGTCCGACAAGCCAGAACCTCGTGGCGTTGTAAGGCCTGTCCTCAATGCCCTCCTCTAAAATGTTAAGACCCTTCAGTTCGGCCGCCAGCTTTCCGCAGATGGCGGCGCTCTTTTGTTTCGACTTTGCGATGTTAGCCGCATAGCTGGTGCTTGAAGTGGGTATTAGCCTCACTCCCGGCAGGTTTCTGCTAAGCCAGTTTCTGCACTGCCCGAAGGGCTGGGGATGGGAGTAAACCTCTTCGATGTCGGAAAAAGAATTCTCACAGCTTGCCAACACCAGCCTTATGGGAAGCTGTCCCTCCCCTATGACAGATAAACTTTGATCGGCAGTGGCAAAGGCATCCAAAGTGGCGTATACGGTGCCCTCCGTGGTGTTTTCCACGGGCACGACGCCCATTTGAGCTTTTTCCTTCGAGATGGAGCTTAAGACCTGTGCCGGGTCTTCAACGAAGACAAGATCTACTGACCTCCCCAATAGGGCAAAGGCCGCTTCGTGGGAAAAGGAGCCCTCGGGTCCCATGCAAGCGACGGTGGCAGGCCTTTGAACGGACCTGCAAAAGGATATTACCTCGCCAAAAAGCAGGCGGACGAATTTGGGATCCACATCTCTGGCCAAGCCGCAAAGCCTGTCCAGGACCTCAATTTCCCTCAAGGGATCGTAGACAGGAGCGTCACCTTTAACCTCGCCTATCCCTTTGGCCAGGCTGACCCGCCTTTCGAGAAGACGAAGCAACTCCTCGTCTATGGATTCGATCTCTTTCCTCAAAGCGTGAAGATCCTGATTGGACATCTCCAGGCCTCCCTCTTTTCGTTTCTAGCAATTATACAATATCTCTGAGGGCCAAGCCCAGCGATGCCTCCCAGCCATATCCTTTGGGCCGCTCGTGAGACGAAAAACTATCCCAGGGATTGAACAAAACCGTAACAAGGTTCAGTACAGATTGCGACGCTGTCTTTAACGACGCCCCAAATTTATCGGAGGCGACCAAAAACAAACGATCTATTTCGATCCAGGGATAAAAACCGTATAGATAATCCAAGGTAAACTTTATCTCTTTTATGAAACTTTGGATTACATTTTCGGAGGCCGTTTTTCGTCCTACCATAACGGGCCTGTAAAATATGTCATTTCCTCTGTAATTCAATGAGATCATGGAAATTGAGTCACCGGGAAACAAACACAACGTCCCTCTGTCAAAAGACGAATCGCGGCGCCTTGCGCTTTCAACATGAAAACCTACCGTTCTCGTTAGGGCCAGGCTAACGGGCTCCAAAGCGGAGGGCAAAAAACCCGCTTTCATGGCAGCTTCCATAATTTTATCCACAAGGTCCTTTCCGGAGGCAGCGACAAGATATTTTTTAAATGATCCCTTCTCGTCTATGCCATTACAGCGAGGAAAGTCAATTTCCACTGTATCATAATAGGCCTTTTCGCCGGAAATAGGAAAAAGATCTTCCAATTGCCAGTAAAGCGATTTTTTTACGTCCTCAAAGTCCATATCCCCTGGAAAGTCGGCAAACCCGATATGGCTATCCCTTATAGGAATGCCAAAGGCCGCTTTTATCTTTCCAAAGCGGCCTATCTTCAGCTTTAATTTTCTAAGTGCTGCATACAATGAATCCGTGTCTCTAATGCTTTCCGTCTTTATTGTTTTTTGAGAAAGGTAGACCTTGATATGAGCGTTGCATTTTATGGATCTGCCTTCCCTTTCAAGCTCCACGTAGCGAAGTCCTTCTCCTGTTATGGATATGCCGCGGCGTAGATTCCTTTTCATAAGATCACTTCCATTCGTATATGCTGGATCGATGATAACACCATACGGCAAATTTAGGCATCAGGATTAGGTATACTTTATATGAATGTATTTCTTAGCAGGCTCCTTTCTGTGGGTCCGTAATTCATATCTTTATCCTACAGTGCTTCTCCAGCGCCAAAAGGTAATCCCTAAGTTCGCGGAAATCTTCGTGGAAGGCGGTTATTCCGTAACGTTCAAATTGATAGTAACAATCTCTTTCGAGGGAATTGATCAGCCAAAGGATTTGCCGTCCGAGGTCCAGAACGTAGCTCTCGCCTTCATCGTAGGCCCAGTATTTCGTCAAGACATCCGAAGCGTTTAACTTTATCAGGCCCTCGACGAATTCATCCAATGTTATCTCGTCCGTATTCAGACGGTACAAAAGCCTTAGGGCTCCTTTCCCGATGCGGACGACCTCTTGAAGAAAGCCGCCTTCATATTTCTCGTTACTTTCGGGGACACCTTTTACGTCTGCCATGGGACATCACTTCTTTTTGAGGGATGCCGTTAATTTTGATGCTATATCGTCTAAGGTCCGGGCAAAAGCGGAATCGGGTTTCTTGTCCACAAGAGGAACGCCGTCGTCAACGCACTGACCCATATCGAGCTCGATGGGTATATCGCCCAGGAAGGGAATATTCATTAAACGAGCCAACTTTTCGCCCTCGCCTTTTCCGAAGGGATACATCTTTTCTCCGCAGGCGGAGCACTTGAGCGAACTCATATTTTCCACGAGACCTAAGAGAGGTATGTCGAGCTCCTTTGCGGCACTTATAGCCCGCGAGCATACCATGGCAGAGACCCCCTGCGGGGTGGTAACGACGAGCATTCCGTCCAGCTCAGGTATGGATCTCATCACTGTTTGAACCTCATCTCCCGTGCCCGGAGGGAGGTCTACAAGCAGAAAGTCGGCCTTTCCCCAATTTACAGATGCTATGAGCTGCCTTATAGCGCGCATCTTGTGAGCACCCTTCCACATTATGGGTTGCTCTTGCGACGCCCACATGGAAGCCACGGAAACGACCTTTATGCCCCTTGATGAAGTCAAGGGATTGAGACGGAGATCGTGATGTCCGGGATGATCGTGTTCGCTTACCACATCCATCCTTCCCAGCAAACCCAAGGCCCTCGGAACGGCGGGACCGTGAAGGTCGGCATCAAAGATGCAGACTTCATAGCCCCTCCTCTTCAAGGCCGAGGCCAAATTAACGGTTACTACGGTCTTTCCGACACCGCCTTTGCCGCTCAATATGGCAATTTTGTGCTTGATGTCCTTTAAAGCCATTGCCAGTGGTCCTTTGGTCCTGAGCGCCTCCTCTCTGATCCTCGCTTTCATGGCTTCGAATTGTTCTCTTTCAAGGTTAACGTTCACGATTTAACTCACCTCACATCCAACAGGTTTCAAAGTCGGCGCTCCCAAGCCCCATTTTTTCCGCATATAAAAGCATGTCTTGAGGCTTCATCCCCGTTATCTTAAAAAGCTTCTCCTCCGAAGGGCTTAATGCCTCACACTCTTCGGCGATTGAGCCCCTTATGCCAAAGGCCTCGTCTATCAATTGGATAGAGGCGAAATCTAAAGCAACGGGATCGAAGGACATTAAAATGCCTTGATCCGAGATGAAGGGAACGTCCGAAATGGGGTAACAGTCAGGATAGGGAGATACGTCCATTAAAATATTTACGTAAAAGACCTTTCCCTGGAGGGCGATATCGACGGCCAAGGCCGCATCGACTGTTCGCTTTTGAAAACGTCGGGCTGAATCTCTGTCAACAACCACTGCACCCGTCGGGCAGGAGGCCGTGCAGTAATAAGCGCAACCTCTGCAGATTTTTTCTTCGAGTCGAGGCCGACCCTCCTTCACCTGTACCACACCGTGCGGGCAGTGTATCGCACATTGGCCGCATCCGTCGCAACTATCTTCGATAAAAATAGGGTGCAAGGGAGCATGGATCCTCTCCTTTCCCCTCAAAGACGAACAACCGACACCACAGGAAACCAGCGCCCCCGACAAGCCGGCAAAGGGGTGGGCCGTAACGTGAGATATGACAACGAGAGCTTGAGACTCGGCTACGGCCCTTGCAACTTCTACGCCGCCCAGTTCTTCGCCTTCGACGGGGATCAACAGATCTTCTTCTCCCGTATATCCGTCAGCCAACATGGGACTTTTACCCAGGCTCGTCACGTCAAAACCGTGCAGCGCTGCCGCTTCAAGCCACCTGCTGCCCACCTCCGAGGCCTTCGAGTTCATGCTCAGGGTATCTACCAGCAGCAGATGCCCCCCAAAAGAGTAGACCGCGTCGACAACTGCCTTGACTAGCAATGGCCTTATGTGATTAAGGTTTTCCCTCTCTCCTACCTCGAATTTGACGGCAATCAGATCGCCCGAAGAAAACATGTCCCCCAGTTCGCTTCGTTTTAAAGCCTCCCTTAAGCGCTTTATCAAGTTCGAGGAGCTGTATTGCTCCCTTGCGCCCACAGAATGCACGACTGACATATTGTTAGTCCTTTCCTACGGCGTCAGCCCATTCCTTGACGGGCAGTTTCTTTAAATACTTCTTTCTGTCGCCCGGCTTGAATTCTTCGTGGCTCGGCTTTTCCTCGAAGGGAACCCTCTTATAGGGCGCAGCCTCGAGGACGAAATCGCGCTTCTTCCACATCTCTCTCTGGATGAGGGTCGTAGGCGTCGGCCTGATCTGCCACTTTGCAATGTGCTCTTCGTTATAAGGAGGCGTATAGGTTAGTATCTCATATTCCATATTCCCCAATCCGTTTTTAACGCCTGCCGTAATCTGGTACCTTGGAGAGGTGCCCTGGGTTATTGCAAACTTGTCCTGCCCCTGCTTGTAGCCGCCCTCCACGCCTTCCAAGGCTTTGTTGGCACCGCCTGGATAGGCCGGAGCGGCATCAATCATGTCAAGTATGGCGGCATCGATGGCAACGGGGTCTTTGGAGGCGAACACGCCAATGTCTGGCACCACGGGAAGCGTAGCCCAGGGGATGCAGTCGCAGTTGGGATCCACGTCTATGCAGTAGGCCATATGTCCGACCTTGCCCTCCTCGAAGGTGAGCATGACGCCTTTGGCCGCATCTGCCATGGCTATCTGCGCATAGGGGAAGTAATCGGGAGTGAAGACCATGCACTCATGCCCCGTGAACATGCACGTTATTTGACAGGAGTAGCAAAGCCAGCACTTTTCTGCGTCGAAGTGATGTCCCTTTTCGTCGATGTGATATGCTCCTCTTGGGCAGGAGTCCTCGCATAGCTTGTGGAAGGGGCAATCCAGACCAAGGCATTTCTCGGGATACCTTGCGGGCCATCCCAGGAAGTCCTCGGGGCTTCCCCAGTGGGCTAGATGTTCATGATACTTGCCCCGTTTGGACTGACCGCCTATGCCAATGTTCTTGATGCATCCGCCGAAAGAAGCAACGGGGTGCCCCTTTGCGTGGGCCAGGTTTATCATGGCGTCAGCATGAGCTATGGCCGCAGCGACGTACGCCTCTTTGAGCAGGACGCCCGTCGGGACCTCCACCCTCACGTCGTCGTCTCCTGAAAAGCCGTCTGCCACCACGACGGGACAGCCCATGGAGGCCTCGGTAAATCCGTGTCTGGCGGCGGTCTCAAGCGCGAGGTTTCCGATAAACCTGGAGCTGTAGGGATGATAGGTAAGCGTAGTAGTGTCGCAAACGAAAGGTCTTCCTCCGCAGGCCTTGACTTCCTCGACTATTGCGGCAACCAGTTCGGGACGCAAGCACCTTGTCCTGTTCCATTCGCCGAAGTGTATCTTTATGGCTACACTGTCTCCTTTTTCGATGCATTCGTTTAGCTTGGCTTTGTAGAAGAGATCTTTGGCCTTCGGAACAAGGGATTCTACCCAATTTGCTGCGTTGGCGTCGGCAAACCACACCTTTTGTTTTGCCATTTCCAATCCCCCCCTGTTCGTGAAAACGAGGTATTTTTCATTATTTTAGCACTAACCGCAAAATTTGCAAATGCAGTAATGAATTAAAATAATTTCACATAATCGGCGCAGATTACATGAAATTATTTTTGATATAATAATTTTTATCTAACCAGCAACAGGCAAGCTCCAAAGTTTCAATCATAAGGGGCCAGCAAAGATGAAAATAACTAAGTCAGCGTGGATTTGGCTGTTTACCCTTCTTTTCGTTCTGGGCTTTGGGATCGGCGGGTTTTGTATATTATTAGACCTCTCCTTCGTAGAGGCCTTTTACTACACAATCATTACTCTGGCCACGGTCGGATACAATGCGCCGCCCAACCTCTCCATGGAAGGGATGCTTTTCATTGCCATTCTCGTAATTTTGGGCATCAGCGCAGCAGGCTATGCCGTCAGCCAGGTTACGCGCTATTTTCTCGTCGAAAGAATTCTGACAGCGCTGGGCAAAAGGAGGGACATCAGGGTGGACAGGCTGGAAAAACACTGGATAATCTGCGGGCTGGGCAGGATGGGAGAAGAGGTCTTTGAACACCTGAGACATTACGATATTCCCTGTATGGCACTGGAAATGTCGGAACAAAAGGTCGCCTGGGCACGCGAAAAGGGGTGGATAGTCCTTCAAGGGGACGCCCGAGACGAAGATACTTTGGAGAGCGCAGGCGTGAGAAGGGCAGAGGGCCTTATCGTCACCCTGTCAGACGCCTCGGACAACGTCTACGTAATCATAACCGCCCGCTCCTTAAACCCCAATTTGAGGACTATCGCAAGGGCGAGCGACTCTCAGTCCGTCCGCATACTCTACAGGGCAGGTGCTGAAAAGGTAATAAACCCCATCATAGCTGGAGCAGCGGCCATCGCCAGGGCCTCCATAAAACCGACGGTAGCAAACTTTTTGGAGCTGGTGAATATATCCAGGGACCTGGACATCGACTTCGATTCCGTTCACATCATGCCGGGAAGCCCCCTCCTAGGCAAAAGCCTGGCGGAATCTCCCCTTAGGTCCGAATACAACGCCATGGTAATCGCCGTAAAAAGAGATTCCGGAGAGTACATCTATAACCCCACGAGTTCACTGGTGATCGAGCAGGGAGACGAGCTCATCGTCTTCGCCGACGGAAAGCGCATGGCAAATTTAAGAAAAGTGGCCGCCGGCCTTAAGGAATAAACCCAAAAGACCGGACGGCCTCCTTTATTTACTTCTTTTGCCGACCTTTTATCTATTTGCCGAAGTTCGTGCTCAATGCCCCCAATTCGCCCACCTCTATGGATGTATCAGGAACATCCAATATATAGGGAACCACCACGGTTACGACTTCCGATTCTTCGTCCCTCTTCGTGCGAGTCTTGAATATCTCCCCCAACAAAGGAATGTCGGCCAGTACCGGAATTTTGGAAACGGTATCGGTCTTTCTCCTGTCAAACAAGCCTCCTATGACGAAGGGCTCTCCGTTTCTTACCCTCACCATGGTGGTCACTTCACGGGAGCTGGTGACGGGGACTTCCTCTCCCATGCCTCCCGGCCGCCACTCCACCACTTCGCCCGTCGAGATGGCAACGTTTATGGTAACCGTGTCGTCCCTGCCTACAATAGGAGTAAAATCGAGCTTAGGGCCGACTCGCTCCTCGCTATAAACGGGATTCCCGGCATCGTCGCGTTCGGAAATGTATTTGATGTTCGTGGTCAAGGCGATGGATGCCTTCTGCCCGTCGACAGTTACGACGGAAGGGCTTGCAAGTATATCTGCCTTGTTGGATTCGACCAGATTCCTTATTCCGACATCCAAAAGCCTGAGCGTGCCGTCGGTTATGTCAACGAGGTCCACGTCAAGAGGCGAGGTTGGCCTGTCGTCGTCGGGATCGAACTTGTCGGGTTCGCTCGCATGAACATAGCCTATGGCGCCGCCGCCTGCTCCGTAGGAAAACCACCAGTGTTTGTAAACGGCATCTACGATGCTCTCCAGTTCCTTCCTGCCGGTGTCCCTGACCTCTATGAGGCGCGCCTGAAGCATGACCTGACGTCCGGGATGGTCGATCCTTTGAAGCAGTTGTTCAACGTCCCTCAAATTGTCGGGCCTTCCCGTCACGTATACCGTCCGAAGCCTCTCGTCCACAGCTACGTTGGTTATCCCGACAAGGCTCTGGAGGATAGCGGGCACCTGCTTAGGGTCGGCATAAGCTATCTTGAAGGACTTCGTCTGCTCCATCCCCAGCGATCTGCCCAGGTTTTCTGGGGTCCCAAACAAAATAGTATTTCCCATCATGGCGTATTTCAAGTTGTTCATACGCATTACATAGGCCAAAACTTCTCTCAAGGGGGCATCCTTTACGCTTAAAGTCATCGTAGCAGGCGGCACTGAAGGGTCTATTATGATGTTTATGCCCATGAACTTGGCGAGCATCCTCAAGACGTCTTTGAGCTCGGTGTCCCTAAGTTCGAGGGTCACAGGGGTGGAGAGGGACATGGGATCCTTGGGCCCCGTTTTAAGCGAGAGAGGGGGTGTTTCATCGACTTTCTTCGGCGGCTCCTCAGGGGCTTTGACGCCTTGCTTTACAATATGTATCTTGTAAAGGGGGGCAGGCTCAGTTCCCTTTATCTCCTTTGTTTCAAGAGGCTCTGTGGTAAAAAGACGCATTTCGAGGCTGCCTTCGACGTTTTGTACTTCTATGCCGCTCAAAAGGGGAAAGCTGTAGCTTCTGGACCACTTCTGTGCAGGGATATAGGCATTCTCGAAAAAGAAGACCATTTCCCCCGGATTGTTGAACAAAAGCTGAGGGAGCGGCAATTTCGTCCCCTTCACCTCCACTAGCAAGAGATTTGAACCCACCTGATGTATCATGACCCCACCGAATAAAGGAGCATCCGGTGGTATCTGGACTGGCGACGTACTGCCCGTTTGCGCCAGCGCCTTCCCGCCCGTAAAAGAGCAGAGGGCGAAACATAAAAACACCACGACGAGCATAAAGCCAACCTCTTTAGTCTTTCTCATAGCACATCCATCCCTAATTCCATTTTCGTTCCTGCCCATAATACCACCACCTTCGTCTGGGTAATGCTCACTACCCTGCCCCGTCCGTCTCCGAACCTGTAACCCGGCGAGACTATAAGGCCGTCACCTTCGCCCTCGATGTTCATCAGCGCCATGGCTTTTCCGTCCAGCAACATTACGGCGCGAACTTCCATGTAGGGAGGCAAATAAAGCTCTGCCTGCAAAGGATAGCTTTTTTCATCTTCCGATGGAACATCAGAATATGATAGCTGATAAGAAGTCAAGACGGGTTCTTCGAAGGGACACCGCTCAAGGGTTGAAGCCACATGGGTGAGCTCTCCCTTCCTTGACCTGATCATGATGATTCTTTCTAACCCCTCGACGGTATTTGCGTAATTATCCCCCTCCTCCGCCTTGAGCTTTACTTCCGAGGCTTCTACAGGAGTTACCGCCGATAAGGTCGCTATTTGCCTGTAAAGATACATTGACCATACGATGCTCAAAATAAACAAGAGGGCTATTAATATGCGCAAAAAACGCATTGCGCCTTTCTCATAAAGAAAACTCTTCCATAAAGAAACGAAGGACTCTCTCCATCCTTCATTCACGCTAATTCCACTCCCCCGCCATGATGGTCTCTACAAATATTTCAACGTCAACTAGCTTTTCCTCTTGACCTTTGACTGTTAGGCTAAAAAGGCGCATCGCCATTTTGCTACTTCGAATGTCAGAAAGTGCTCTAAGGAGATCGAAATAATCGCCTCCACAAGACACCGATACGGCCTTTCGGTCGGAATCGGTCGATTTAATGGGGTTAACCCGGTAGATTTTCATCATATTCCTAGCCAAAATCCTCTCGATAGTGGAAAAAGGGGCTACATTATCCCCCGGAAATTCCAAGCTGTATTCCGTCAGCTTGTCCAACGAGGCTCGATAAATCTTAAGCAACGCCCTCTTCTGCGCAACAGCAGACTCTAAAACCATTACCTGTCTTTTCAAATCATTAACGGCGTCTCTCTCGCTCAAAATATTCACGCTAACAGACCGCTGAAACCAAAGAACCTCGCCCAAAATAAGACAAAAACAAAAGACGATAACTGCCTTTTTAGCGTTTAATCTCATCTTTTTCGACTCCTTCAACGACATCATGGGTGCTCATAAAATCTTTAAGTTCGCAGGAAAAGCTGAATTTCACCAAAGAGCTTTCTTGTTCGCCCTTTGTCCTTTTCGTTTCCTTGGTCGTAACGAGAGGGCTGATAGCATTAACCACGCTTGAATTGAGGAGTTTCAATGCAAAGGCGGCCACATCGTTTTCCGCAAAGGCATAACCCTCTACGTCAGCCCTGCCGGGTACTTGCCTTACCTGAGAAAGCCATACATCGTCGGACAGGGAGACTATGGTTGCAAAAAGAAACTCTATAGATGGAAGCTCCTGCTTAAGCATTGACAGTGCCTTTTCGTATTGATCAAGTCTTTTCTTATTTTCTGCTATATAGCCATCAAGTCCTTTGTTTTCGCTGGCGAGCCTATCAACGCTTTCCTGAAGAAGCTGCCTCTGGGATTCAAGATCCCTCAAAATGAAGAGGCCGTATGCTACCGTAAAGGAGGACGTAACGACAAAAACCGAAAGAAGTGCCAATGCCACGACCCTCGGCAGATCGACTTTTTTTCGTTCCGCCAATTTTAAGCCTTGAGGCCTAAGGTCCACTTTAACTGTCATGATTTATCCTTAAAACAGTCATCTCCGATGTGAAATTATGGGATGATCCAGTGTTAATATTTTGTATTAACAAATCATCATACAATACTAATTGTTTTACTTTTACCAACAATAAGCCCTCCTGAAAATTTAGTTTAACGTATGCTATGACAAAGCCGCCATCTAATCAAATACATATTAAATTAAAGTTAACTCCCAATACCTTTATAAAATTTTCTATGCGAAATTAGCATTAAACTATTTTTAACAAGCATCGTAAAAAAGTCTTAATGGAATATTCATTGCTTCCAACTTCTCCAATAGGAAGGAACCATAACGCCTTCCGGGTATAGCGATTCCCAGTTAGTCACTTCAAGGGGCACATCAAAAATCAATAAACCTTTATGGATACTGGCCGATTCTTCTTCGACTTTTAGGTCATCTGGGATAAAGACCTCTAGTTGTGGAAATTTTATAACGCCTGCATAAACGTAATCTTCCGACATGACCATTCCCGTCATCCTTACACCTTCCAGCTCTATAAATTTTTTATTACCCGTCCATGCGCCTTTACCCGTTACGGCATTTAAAATGTAAATGCGACTTTTACCAAGATCGCATGGCCTTTCTGGTTTTAAGTAAGTGGAAAAGAAGATATGACCTTTATAATACGTAGTGGAAGTCGCGGGATATTCATTCGCATCAAGCCTTATGTACCATCCTCTACTATCTGCGTTCGCAGTTTCAGAAGATAATTCCGTGAGGTCATCAATGCTACTTGAGCCTTTAGAGATATTTGCAGCTATCATATAATTTGTGGTGGCCTCGTCTCCTATCAAATCTTCATCATCTCCTGTGAGGGCAAAAAGCCACTTATCACGATTAATATACGCAACATCTAACGTATAAAAGGATCCAGATGAGCTTTTTATATCAAAGACATTTTTAATGGTCCATTGCCCAGGTGTCTTGGCCCTTAGATCGCCTTCGTATATGACTCCGTTATTTCCTCCAACATAAAAATATTTAGCCAAACGCGTATAGGCCTTGCAAAGCATCGCTACAGGAGTTGCAATTTCTTGTGCAGAAGGAATGCTAAAGACCTTAAGCAGCCTGCCATTTTCGATGTTAATGACATAAACTCCAGCTAATAACGAGGAATCGTCGCCACTTTTCATCATAGATCCGTTCCCCATGATTGCGACCCACGTATCCGTCTGTGATCCCTTTTGGGTCGATACATAACCTATAGCAGGTGTGCTTTTTGTAAAGCGCATATCTTTATAATTTAAGTCGCTGTTGTCTGTTATTTCATTGTGCATTTGGTCCATACGAGAAACGGCATTTCCATTCCTAACCCAATAGGAAACATACCGGCCCTGATTTGGAAGCAAACTATCTCCGGCACGAGTGTATATGGCATTTTCAACTGCCCACATAAATTGCGGCTCGTTTGGGTCGGTTACGTCCAGGACATAAAGACCAGCTCCAGCATAACCAAGCAGGCCCAATATAATGGTGTGATATCTGCCATCACTAAACAACACGTCTTCCGCCACTAACGGGCCATCTAGCAAGTAACGCGAATGAGATGTGTCACCCTCCTCCCACTTCGGTTCTTTACCAGATAGGTCCTGCTTCATTCCTACAATTCTCCCTTCGGCAAGCACGTTTGGAGGGATAAAAGCCCACTTCTCCTGCCCAGTACTGCAGTTAAATGCATGAAGCATTCCATCGTTAGCTTGAACATATATCAACTTTTCCCTCTTTGCATTTTTTTTCTTAAACTCGTTGTATTTTGTATCAATATACCCACCTTTTGGAGCGCAAACTTTCACTAAGCCACTGTGATATATATCACCCAGCTTGTATCTTTCATTTTCGTTAGTTTCATGCCATTCATCACTGCCCAGTACCCATCTTATGAATTTGGGCACCTGTTCAAAAGGAAGATAATTAACGTTGGGCTCAAGCATCTGAGCCAGAGTTGAAGAGTTATTGATACTACTATTAAAATTTATTCTCCAATTTCGATCCTTCCAATTGGCAGTAAAGACATCTCGGTCGCTATAAGGTTGACTATCAAGTTTCATGCCTGCATCCCACTCAGGAGACGCAGGCATGATCCCTGAAGACAATATATATTTATACAAATGACCTTTCCATTGCCCTTCCTTCGTCGGCTCAAAGCTGGCAGTATAAATAACAACATCTCCACCGGGATTGTCAGGCGAGATTACAAGAAGGGTTCCATTAAAAAATGGTGTGCTATGATAACATTGATCAAAACTTTCTGGAAATGCTTTACTTATACTGCATAGAATAGGTGTTTGTATTTGCAACTTTTCCCCTTCTACAGGTTCCGTCTCTGCATAAAGTAAAGGGGACATAACAAATGTCAATCCACAAAAAAGAAAAAGGGCTACAATAGGAGTTGAATATTTCAAAGAAAACTTTTTAAACATCTTCAGAGGAGACGCCTTCCTAGGAAGCTTCATAACCGCATAGCGACCGTTTGTTCCACAGTAATTGTTCTGTCCTTGTAGGTAGCAATGCAACGTATTAGGTAAATTGCCATATAGCCTTCTTCCATTGCCCTTTCCACACCACTTCCGACTCTATTGGCTGAAGGGTAACTTGGTCCAGTTACTGCACTAATGTCATCAACTTGCGGGCGAATGCGGGGAGGAAAGCCTCTCTCGTAATTCAGGTCAGGATCAGGCTCGTAGACTAGATCGTAAACTACAATGTGCAATTTTATTCCATCTTCCGTTATTTCTTCAAAAACGCCGCTGTCCGCCATTCCGATCTTGGCAAGAAGAGCCTCGTATACGTAGGCAGCACTGTTGGGTCTATCGTCGGAGGAAAGGAAGCCATCGCCATCTTTATCTTCCCAGTGAGGTATTTTGCCTGACTTGACGTTTTCGTAGATCCATGCCTTACCGATCTCGATGCCACTTACGGCGGCGTTGTAAAGGCGGGTGCCTGTCACCATTTGTCTGGCGCTTGAGTAGTAATTTTCAGTCATGTAAAGAGCCGCCGTCACGAGAACACCTCCCACCAGCAACACGACAAGGACGAGGGGCAGTGCTATGGCCCTTCTATTTACCATCAGTTTCTCACCCGCCACGAGGCCGTCATGGCAATGAGCCTGTAGTGTCTGTCTTCGTCGGTAACGATCTCATCAAGCGGCCAACCGGAGACGTCACCCAGAGTGATTTTTTCGAAAAACCTGCGGTTTCCTCTGAGGAGTAGATGAACAGTCAAAAGGCTGTTTTGCTCATCGAAGGAAAAAAGTGCTTGAGATACGCCTTCGACTATTGGCTGGGCAGGGCTTCGTGTGACGTCTCTGACGTAAAAGGAAGGAGAAGAACCGCCCGGGTTATTAACGTAGGCGGACATGGCCCTTACGTACTGAAGCTCGGAAAATTGGGGTATGAGATCTATTTTAGAGGCGACTACGGTGAGCCTTTTTCGATCGGCACTTATATTTTTTACGATAAATGGCGTCTGGCATCCCGAAAAGGATACCCAATAGTCGGTCATTACCGACAAAGAAAAGTTCGCTGGCTTCAACTGGTCACCGGGGCACGGAGACGATAGATCAAGCACGACTTCCTGGCCTGCTTCTGCGTCCCCTTCGGCCAATACACCTACACCTGAGCCCAAGCTGTAGACGATACCTATCTTTTTGTAATAATCCGTTCCGGCAATCTTTACGCTATCTGGAAGAAAGATCGGCCTATCCCAGCCCCTTGTATCACTACGTAACGCCGCAAGAAGGTCGACTCCTGGATTTGAACGAACTACAAAGACATCTTCAAAAACACCTGGATCATTTGGCATAGATAAACCTGCATGAAGAAAAGGAAGTTCAAGACGGGTTAATACCATCTCCCCCCGCTGACGGGCTATTGTGAGATCAGCCGACTGCTCAAAGTGCCTCGAAAAGGAAAAGAATAGCCCCACGGCGGCGATGCCAACCACGGCAAGGATGATCATCGCAACGAGAAGTTCAATTAGCGTAAAAGCTTGAAGTCGTTTAACCCGAGGTATGGCACGCACTGACACTCACCTGCCTCGTAATTTCGAGCTTGCTCTTTCCGTCGTTCCAGGCGACGCTTACTCTTACTTCCTTTTGTTGGCCCACTGTTTCCCCGACGGACCAATCTATTCTGTAACCGTCGATAGTTTGAGACCCGACCGATAGGTCATTGAACTCCTTCGACTCGAGCTCGTCGAGCTTTTGCACGGCAAGCAGCGCGGCCTGCTCCCTGGCGGCCGAGACCGCATAAAGCCTACTTGTAGCCGCAGGAAGGGCCGCCATGGGTATGAGCGCCACAGTAAGTAGCATCAGCGCCACTAAAGCTTCTATCAGGAAGAAACCGCGCCGCTTCACGTCACTTCACCTGGACTATTGGACGATTACGTAGATTTTAGAATCAGTTTCTTTGAAATATCCGGGGTCATTCGCGCCTGACGCTATATCTAACTCGTTTGTGCCGTACAGTCCAGCAGATTTGGCTTGCTGTGCTAAATTTTTCTTCACGCCACTTCTGACTTCACCATATTTTTCTTCTGATGCTGCTAAATCATAGCCCAGAAACCATGCGTCTTCCGTTTCATTTGCTTGCTCTGAATCAGTCCAGGATTTTACTATACTTCCTTCTTCAAATTTAAAACGCATGGTGTTTTTATCCAGCGGTCTATCTAAATACTTATTTAAAGGGCCTGGGTCACCTTGAAGACTTGTCCAATCAGTGTTTGAATAACCCGTTGGATTTTCCGCCATCCACATCAAAGCTGCCGCCTTCATATTCCTCAGGTCGCTCATTATTCTCGTCGCTTCGGCTGCGTCCCTACTTCCCCCTGCAGCAAGTGTCATCCCAGCCGTCAATATTCCAATAATTGCTATAACTATCAAGACTTCGATTAGTGTAAAACCTTTCCTAGATTTCTCTTTTTTCAACATTTTTATAAATACCTCGCTCAATTTTACCATCCTTTCTTGAAGATATAATATATTTAGTATCGTGTTCCCAAATAGTATAAAACAAAAAAATAATAATGCCAGATTAGCACTATTATAATATATTTTATATTTATTAATTATAATCAGATATTATATCTTAAGCTATCAAATGATTAAGCAGTGTAATTATACTTTTGATGTTCTATAAATGGACGAAATCGCTCATTAAGTTGTATATATTTCTGACGATAATACAATGTACAAATCTTGCTTAAATTTATATCTTATATTATTAATATACTTAATATTATCATATTATATCCCATTCAGTAAACCCTGAATCGAACCGATTATGGGCATAAAAACTGCAAATACGACCAGTGCAACCACACCTCCGACGAAGACAATGAGCACGGGCTCGATTATGGAGGTGAGACGCTTTATCTTCTCGTCGAGCTCGAACTCAAACCAATCCGCAACCTTGTCTACCATATCTTCTAGCCTGCCGGTCTGCTCCCCTATGGTTATCATATGAGCTGCCAGGGGAGGTACGACCTTTATTTTTTTGGCCGTCTCGCCCAGAGCAACTCCTCTTTTTGCCTTTTCTGCCAGCTGGGCGAAGGCGGCTTCCACAATGGCGTTTCCCGACACATCTGCTGTCATCTCAAGGGCAGAAAGTATGGGAACACCCGCCTGGATAAGTCCGGCAAAAGTCCTAAACGTTCTTGCCAAAACAGATTTTTTCCATATGTCGCCAAAAAGCGGCAACCCGAGCTTTAAAGCGTCAACCTTCCTCTTAGTCTCTTTCTTTCTTGAAAAAAGATATGTGGTTAAGGCCAAAAGCAGGACCGCCACAAGGGATAAATGCCAGCGACTGCTAAGCCACAGCGAAAAGCCCAAAACAAGCCTGGTTGGCAGCGGAAGCTCCACACTTAAATCGGTAAAGACGTCGGCAAGTCGGGGCATTATCAGCGTCACCAGCAAAAACACTACGATTATGGCAAAGCCCATGACCACTGCCGGGTAGGTCGAGGCCGAAATGATCTTTTTCCGGAGCTCGTCCTGACGCTCCAGGAAGGTGGCAAGACGGTCCAGGCTCGATTCCAGCACTCCGCCTTCTTCTCCTGCCCTGGCGATGGCCACCATGAGCTTTGAAAATTCCTTCCTGGTAGCCATGGCGGCACTCAAAGAGGTGCCCCTGTCAACCATGGTCTTGACTTCCCTAATGGCCTCGGCGAAGCGCTTGTTTTCTGTCTGTTCGGCGAGCATATCAAGGGCCATGCCTAAGGTTATGCCGGCATCGAGCATCGTGGCCAGCTGCCTGAAGAAAACGGCCTTGTCCTTGAGCTTTACGGTCGACATCGTCTCAAGCCTGGCTTTTAACGTCTTGGCGACGGGTACCTCAATCTCTCCTATCTCTATGGGGTAGTATGCTCTCTCCCTGAGCCATTGAAGCACCTGCTCCTTCGAATAAGCCTCAAGTGTCCCCTGAACAATCTTACCCTCTTTACTTCTTGCTCTATACCTGTAAGCCATTGTCACCCAACTCTTTTTTTAGGTATGAAGAACCCTGTTAAAGTCCTTGAGATCGAAGGCGTAGGAAGCTGCCAGGTCGTAAGGCAATTTGCCTTCCTTCACTAACCGGGCCAAGTCCTGGTCCATGGTGTGCATGCCCTGATCAAGCCCAGTCTGTATGATGCTCTTCAAGCCGTGGATTTTCCTTTCCCTTATGCAGTTTCGCACTGCAGGAACAGCCCACATTAGCTCCGTAGCAACTATTCTGCCGCCTCCTGGCAGAGGGACGAGCTGCTGGGAACAGACTCCTATCAATATGTTGGCGAGCTGTAGCTTCACCTGCTCCTGCTGATGGGGCGGAAAGATGTCCAAGATCCTGTCTATGCTCTGTGGGGCGTCGGGGGTATGAAGCGTCGTAAGGACGAGATGTCCCGTCTCCGCAGCCATTATTGCAGCCCTTGTGGTTTCTAAATCCCTCATTTCGCCGATCATTATCACGTCGGGGTCCTGGCGCAACACCCTCCTCAAGGCCTCAGCGAAACTTGAGGTATCCACCTCGACTTCCCTCTGATGAATCAGTGACTTTGCCGAGGTAAATATATATTCTATTGGATCCTCAATGGTAACTATATGACAACTCCTGGTCAAGTTTATCTCCTGTATTATAGCTGCCAAAGTCGTGGATTTGCCATGCCCTGTGGGCCCTGTTACGAGAAAGAGACCGTGGCGTCTCTTTGTGACTTCCTGAATCTGAGGGGGAAGGAGAAGGTGTTTTATAAGGCGAATCCTCTGGGGTATCAACCTTAAGGCCAAAGCTAGGTTACCACGCTCGAAAGAGCAATTGCCCCTAAAGCGGACTATTTCCCCGTTGGCGAGGGAAAAGTTGAAGCTGAAGTCCAGCTCTCTTTCCTTGTAGAAACGCTCAAGCTGGGTTTCCGATATAAGGCGAGACAATATGCTCCTGACGTCAGTTGTCGTCAGAGGAGGATGGTCGATCGGGTACAACTGTTCGTCTATGCGAAAGGTTGGAGGAAAACCCACCGAAATATGAATGTCGCTGGCATTTCTCCTTGAAGCCTCAGTAAACAATTCCTGAATTCCGAAACGCAAGGACATGACAACACCTCGATCCTCACAGTGTCACCGACAGCACTTCGTCGGCGCTCGTTATCCCGTCTTTCACTTTTTTGGCACCCGAGACTCGAAGGGTTCTCATGCCCTGACGAATGGCCATGGCCCGAAGATCGTCGGAGGTGGCTCCCGTCATCACGGCCCTCCTTATCTCCTCGGTCATGGGCATTATCTCGAAAATTGCCGTCCTTCCCCTGTATCCTGTGCCGCGGCATTCATCGCAGCCTCCGGGCTTATAAACGGTCGTAAAGCCATCCAGGCCCAGACTTTCGGCCACGTCCTGCGGCAGCTCATAAGACACCTTGCAGCTGGGGCACAGTTTTCTGACCAACCTCTGCGCCATCACGGCGACCACGGAAGAGGACACCAGGAAGGGCGGAATTCCCATGTCTACCATCCTTATGATGGAGCTTGGGGCGTCGTTTGTATGAAGCGTCGACATCACCAAGTGTCCCGTGAGGGCAGCCCTGACGGCCAGCTGGGCCGTTTCCGTATCGCGCATCTCACCCACCAGTATGATGTCGGGGTCCTGGCGCAGTATGGACCTCAAGACCGTGTCGAAGGTAAGGCCTGCCTTTTCGTTTATCTGCACCTGGTTGACTCCCGCAATGGTGTACTCGACGGGGTCTTCCACCGTCGTGATGTTCACGTCGTAGGAGTTAAGGGTCTGTAGTATCGAATAAAGGGTGGTCGATTTTCCGCTCCCCGTCGGCCCCGTGACCAATATGATGCCATAAGGTACTTTTATGATCTTATCCAGGACCACTCTCTCATCGGTATCCAGTCCGAGCTTTTCCAAGCCCACCATGGCTGTGGCCTGATCGAGCAAGCGCATGACCAGCTTTTCGCCGTAAATGGCAGGAAGGCTTGATACTCTTATATCGATGCGCCGACCCTCTGCGCGAAGGAGTATCCTGCCGTCCTGAGGGTGGCGCTTCTCTGCGATGTCCATGCCCGACATTATCTTTATTCGAGACGACACAGGGGGGTGAAGGTGTTTAGGAAAGGTGAGCATATCGAACAAGACGCCGTCTATTCTGTACCTGACCCGCGTCTCACTCTCGAAGGGCTCCACGTGGACGTCGGAGGCGCCGCTTTCCACGGCCTGCCCCAATATGGTGTTAACGAGCTTGACGACGGGGGCATCGTCTATGGAGACGGCCTCTTCCCTCGACAGGTCAAACTCGGCGCCTTCTTCCTCTACCACCTCGATTAAAGCCCTGTCGATGCTTGATTTTACGCTGTAAAAGGACTCTATGGCGCGCTTGATGTCGGAAAGGGTTGCGATCATGATGTCAAGGTCCATGCCCGTTATCATCCTGATCTCATCGAGGGCCAGGATGTTGAAGGGATCGGAGATTGCTATGGTCAGCTTATTTGCGTTTTCATCGATCGAAAGGGGAACAACCTCAAGCCTCCCGGCCATGCTCTCGGGTATGGTGTCAATGGCCTCCTGCATGGGGCGAAACATGGAAAGGGAAACGAAGGGATACTTCGTCTGCTTTGAAATGGCCTGGGCTAGATCCTTTTCCGTGACCCAACCGTTTTTGACAAGGATCTCGCCGATGCGCAGGTTCGTAGCGGTCTGCTCCTTTAAGGCCATCTCCAACTGCTCGGGCAGGATGTAACCCTGCTCGAGCAGTATCCGGCCCAAAAGAGGCTTCCTCTCGGCCTGCTTGTCCCTGTTATTCATAAACCTGCCTCCAGACTATCAGAATATTAAACAGATTTTGTAATGTTGTTATAGCATAGCATACAATAACTAATCGAACGTGAGCTGAAAAATTCCGGACAATGTTAAAATTTATTTTGTA
Source organism: Acetomicrobium thermoterrenum DSM 13490 (assembly GCF_900107215.1). NCBI lineage: Bacteria > Thermotogati > Synergistota > Synergistia > Synergistales > Acetomicrobiaceae > Acetomicrobium > Acetomicrobium thermoterrenum. The sequence goes on from NZ_FNPD01000007.1 coordinate 104,072, forward strand.
CGGCACTAACGACATGTTCTATTACTTTGATGTAATTAGTTAACATATCTTAACTATCCATAAAAAAGCCCATGAAGCCTGTAAATCACACAACTCCATGGGTCTGTCGCGCTACTCACTCACCCTTCGCTCTTGCACCCGCCATCAGAAATCCAAAGGGATTATCGTACCCCCGAAACCATAGATATTTTTTATATCACGGACATCTTGTTTTAACAATAGGGCAAACTTCAAAATAATAAAAATTTTCTGCATGAAAATTCCACATGAGCTCGCCGGGAATTCACAACCGGGACACGTGACGACCCCCACCTGTTTGCCTGGCGACCCCTAACTATATTTAATATAACTAGATTTATATAACTAGATCCCGGGGAACTATTTGTGTCCGCCACGCGTTCTTTCTTACTAAAACTTTTTATTTTAATAAAACATAAAAGAGCCTGTCCCTCGGTCCGTCGAACTCGCAGAAAAATATGCCCTGCCAAGTACCGAGCATTAAACGACCATCATGGATGGGTATGACCTGCGAGGCGCCGATGAGGCTAGACTTTATGTGGGCATCGGAGTTGCCCTCGAGGTGCGAATACTCTCCCTTACGCGGAGCCAGGTTCTTAAGCTGTCTCAAGATGTCCTTCCTGACGCTCGGATCAGCGTCTTCGTTTATCGTAACGGCCGCAGTGGTATGGGGGACGTAAACCACACATAAGCCCTCCTTTATGCCTGAGGACCTCACGTCCTCCTCCGCCGTACGCGAAATGTCTATAAGCTCCTCGCGAGCCTTAGTGCGCAACGTATGAGCCATAAACACCTAAAACACCTCCGTAAAATGTTTCATACCGCAATACCGCAGTCTATCCATCCAGGCCAAAGACGACCTTTAGGGCCTCGTCGATCTTTGACATCACGTCTTCTTCAAGCTCGCCGCGCACCCTGACAAGGCGCTCGGCGTAATCGACGGGCCTGGTTTGCAGGCAGTCAGCGACGGATTTTTTGGTCAGTCCGTTTCGGGGAGTCGGATCTATTTCAACGTTTGTGATAATCCTGGCCTTCTTTTCGCTCCAGGCCATTACGGGCACCACCTGAACGACGGGAACGCGCTCGTTGTAAACGTCGTTGGTAACGACCACGCAGGGGCGAACTTTCCCCGTCTCGGAACCCTTCGTGGGATCAAGGTCGATGTCTATCACCATTCCCCGTTTTAACACGCTCATGACGGCCACTCCGCGGTGTTTGCCTTCGTCCATTCTCGGGTCTCGGCGTCCTCTTCGTAAACTTGGGCGTAAAGGGCCGCCGATTCGCGCAAACGTCGATTAGCCATATCCTTCACATATAGATCCAGGGCAAAACGAACCATTTCGCTTTTGTCCTTGAATCCGAAGCGCTTGAACTGTTCAAGCAATTTGACGTGCGATTCATCGAGTCCGACTTTGACCTGTTTCATGTGAACCCTCCTTTAGGCCCTACATCTGGGCCCAATAAATAGTGCCATTGGTAACTGCTATTATAGGGTCTAAAAATCGAGGGTCAAGCCGGCACCACGCATATCATTCGTACCGAAGTGCATCTATGGGGTTCAAAAGCGAGGCCTTGTAGGCAGGGTACAAGCCGAAGACGATGCCGACCAATGCGGAAAAGCCAAAGGACAAGGCAACGGAGCCGGGAAGCACGACGGTCTGCCAGTTGAAGGCTTGCGACAGCACGTAAGACAGCAGTGCCCCAAGGAAGACCCCCACCGCTCCGCCGGTCATGGAAAGCATGCCCGACTCCACCAGAAACTGAAGCATTATGTCCTTTGAAGTCGCGCCGACGGCCATGCGGATGCCTATCTCCCTGGTGCGCTCGGTGACGGAAACGAGCATTACGTTCATTATGCCGATGCCGCCCACCAGCAGCGATACCGATGCTATGGAGCCCAAAAGAAGGGACATCACCTTCATGGACTCTTGGGCTGCTTCCATGGCCTGCTGCATGTTTCTCACGGTGAAGTCGTCGTCCTGTGGATTTGATATCTTGTGGCGCTGTCTTAACAGCAGGGTCACCTCTTCCTGGGCCCTGTCCATTAGGTCTTCTGACTTGACCTTTACCGTTATGGAAGAAACCATGTCTGGTCTTGGCATGCCAAAAAGCCTCTTCTGCGCCGTCGTTACGGGCACCATGACTACGTCGTCCTGATCCCTGCCCCAGCTCGACTCGCCCTTGGGCTCAAGCACGCCTATCACCTGAAAAGGTATGTTTTTTATCCTGATCGTCTCGCCCACGGGGTCGGAATAGCCAAAAAGCTCTTGCGCCACGGTCGTCCCAAGTATGGCCACCTTGGCGGCGCTTCTTATGTCCTGCTCCGTGAAGGGACGCCCCAACTTCAGCTGCCAGTCGTTGACCACGAATACTCCTTCAGTAACGCCTGAAATTTGGGTTGACCAGTTTTGGTTTCCGTAGACCACCTGAGCTACCCCTGAGTATTGGGCCAACACTTCTTCGATGGACGGACATTCCTCTTTTATGGCCGTGGCGTCGCCTAAAGTCAGCGAGGGGATGCTGCCGGCGCCCATGCGGATGCCTCCTGAGGTTACCGTCCCGGGCCGTATCATGAGCAGATTGCTTCCCATGCTGGACATGACGCTTTTTATCTGAAAAGTAGCGCCCGCACCCAGCGCAAGCATAGCTATGACCGCCCCAACGCCTATGACTATGCCCAGCATGGCAAGGCCCGAGCGCATCTTGTTTGAAACTATGGCCCTGAAGGAAACGCGGCAGGTCTCGACGAAGGATATCATTCGACATCCACCCGACTTTCGACTGTTTCTTTCGACCCGTCGCTCGATATCAGGCCGTCTAAAACACCTATAACCCTCTTTCCGTAGCTTGCGATGTTGCTGTCGTGAGTCACGAGCACCACCGTTATGCCCCGTTTTTCGTTCAAACTCACCAACATTTCCATTACCTGAGCACCGGTCTTGGAATCCAGGCTTCCCGTCGGCTCGTCGGCCAAAAGAAGGGGGGCATCGTTCACCAGCGCCCTGGCTATGGCCACCCTCTGCTGCTGGCCTCCCGAGAGCTGGTTCGGCCTGTGATCGGCCCAATCAAGCAAACCCACCAGCTCCAGCGCCTCCTCGGCCTTCCGCTTTCGCTCTGCCGTTGGAAATCCCGCGTAGAGCATGGGAAGCTCCACGTTTTCCATGGCATTCATCCTGGGAAGGAGGTTAAACCCCTGAAATATGAAGCCGATCTTTGCGTTTCTGACGCGGGCTAGCTCATCTCTCGTCATGTCGGTGATCTCCCTGCCGTCCAGCAGGTAGGAGCCGGACGTGGGCACATCCAGAGCTCCCAATATGTGCATGAGGGTTGATTTGCCCGACCCCGAAGGACCCATTATTATCACGAATTCCCCCTTTTCGATAGAAAAGGAAACCCCCTTCAGGGCCTCGAACTCCACGCCGTCCATCCTGTAAACCTTTCGTACGTCTTTCACCTCTATTAACGCCATTTCCAACCCATCTCCCTAGAAGGGAAATCTCCTTGCGCTTGCCCTTCCCTTTGTGGAGCCTGCTTCCTCGCCGATTATGACGCGATCGCCCTCTTTAAGATCGTCGCTTTTTATCTCCACGTAAGCTCCGTCGGTTATTCCCGTCTCCACTTGTACGGGAAGGGGGCGTCCCTCCTCCAGCACCCAAAGGACCCGGCCTCGCAGGAGCTCTCCTTCGTAAGCGGAAGGCCTGTACCTGAAGGCAGCGCTTGGCACGGCCAGGACGTTCTCCTTTTTATCGGTAATTATGGTCACGTTTGCCGTCATGCCGGGTTTTAACATCAAATCGGGATTGGACACGTCGATAATCACAGGATAGGTTACCACGTTTTCGACGACGCTCGATGCTATCCTCACCTGCTTTATCCTGCCCGAAAAGATGGCGTTGGGGTAGGCATCGACTGTGAAGGTCACCTCCAGTCCCTCTCTCACGTTTCCTATGTCGGCTTCGTCCACGTTGGTCTCTATCTGCATCTTAGTGAGGTCCTGAGCTATGGTAAAAAGCGTAGGCGTCTGAAAGCTTGCAGCCACCGTCTGCCCTACGTCCACGTCGCGGGAGACCACTATGCCATCGACGGGAGAGTAGATCCTGGTGTAGCCGAGGTCGGTCTCGACCTTCTTTAATGAAGCCTGAGCCTGAAGGACGTTCGCATCGGCCTCGCTCACGCCTGCCACTGCAAGGTCGTAGTTGGTCTGGGCAGAATCGAGGTCACTCCTTGCGATTAAGTCCCTCTCCCAGAGCATCTTCTGGCGATCGAGGTTTCTTTTCGCATCGGCAAGGGTGGCCTGTGCCCTCTGCAGCCCGGCTTTTGCCTGCATGAGGTTGGCCTTTGCCTGCTCCACCTGGGCTTCAAAGGTGGTGGGATCTATGAGGGCTATTATCTGCCCCTTATTCACGATGGAGTTGTAATCTGCGTAGATTTCCCTTATAGTCCCTGAGACCTGAGTTCCCACTTCTACGGTCGTCACCGCCGAAACGTTTCCTATGGCAGTCACGAAAGAAGAGATATCGCGCCTTTCGACGGGCGCCATATCGTAGTTTACGCCCTCCTTCCTGCTAAAAACCCCCCTGCCAAAGGCCGCGAAAAGCACCGCTCCTATGACGAGGACAAATAACATCTTCTTTTTCACGGCAAATTCTCTCCCATCGCACTTTTAAGCGTAATTTCGGCCATCCTGTAATCGTAAAGGACCTGAACGTAATTTCTCCTGGCGTCGTTTAAAGCCACCGTGGCATCCGTAACCTCGATGGGGCTTCCAACTCCCGCCTGATATCTTCCAATGGCCAGCTCCAGGTTTTCCTCCGCCTGCCTGACCATTAGCCTGGACACTTCCACGCTTTCGCCGTATTCGATCAAGGAAAGATAACCCTCTTCGATTTCGAGGGAGATGTCGTTTCTCAAGGATGAAGTGGCCAACTTAACTTCCTCTAGGTTGGCGGCCGCTTCCTTCGTCCGATATTCCACGAGATGCCCGTCGAAAACGGGTACGCTCAAAGACAGGCCGTAATTCCAACCTTCATCGAGGGGGAAATCCCTGCCCTCAAAATTATAGGCCGCATAGGCCGAAAGAGTCGGAGAATCGCCTCTGGCCGCAAGCTCCAGCGATTTTTGTGCCGCGACCTCGCTGGTTTCCTGAGCCTTGAGGTCCGGCCTGTTTTCAAAAGCCCTCTCCAGCGCCTCCTGTTTCGTTATATCGTAGGCCTTGAAGTCCATGTCGTCTGCTATGTCATAGGAGGGCGTGTCGGCAAAGCCCATGGCATTGCTCAAGGTCTTCCACGCTATCTCAAGCGAGGATCTGGCCTTTATTAGCTCGAGGCGGGCGTTGCTCAAATCCACCTGCGCCTTCGTTACGTCGAAGCGGGGCGCCGTGCCTGCCTCGTAAAAGCCCTGAGCCTGCCTTAAGTGTTCCTCAAACTGTCTCACCGTATCCTCGGCCACGGAGACGTTTCTCTTAGCAGCCAGCACCCCGTAGTAGGCCTCCGAGACGCCGTAGGCAATATTTCTTTTCGTGTTGTCCGCCTCAAATCCTGTCGCCGTGACGTTTTCTCTCTCAATGCCTATCTTCCTTTCCCGCTGACCGAAGTCGGTTATAACTTGAGATAGGGAGATGTCGCTGGAGTAATTTGAGCGGGTGCTTCCGCCTGCCGGAGAGCTTCTCGAGTAGTTGGTGGATGCGGACAGCTCGGGGTAATTTTGCGACATTGCCTGGCCAACCCTGCTTTCCTGGGCTTCAACCTTCTTTTGAGCGCCCATGACGTCGGGATGGGCCTGAAGGGCTATCTCTATACATTGCTCCAAGGTTAAAAGATCGCCCTCTTGTAGCATTGAGGTCTCGGCCTGAGAAGGCGAAGGTCCGAATAAAGCTGCCGAATAAATAAAAATTGACGCCAAGGTTAATTTAGTCCGAGCCTTCAAATGCGTTTTGCTCCTTTCTATCTTTTTCTGTAATTTTATTTTAATATTTATATAATGCAATCCGTACTTACACCTATGCCTGTTTTAGCATTAAAGTCCTGTTAAGGCCACTGAATTTGAAAAAAGGAGTGATGTAGGGTTGGACATAATGTCATTGCTGGGTAAAAGGGTCACCGAGAGGATCAAGCCTTCCGCCATCACGGAGATGATGATACTCGTAAAGAAACACAAGGCAATTTCGCTGACGGCGGGCGAGCCCTCGAGCGAGATGTATCCCGTAGATCTGCTGCGGGAGACCATAGAGGGGGCTTTGAGGGATCCCGGAATCCTCAGCTACTATCCCCTTTCCACGGGGATAACGGAGCTTAGGGAATGGATAGCCGAATGGATGAAGGAAGACGGACTTTTGCCGCAAAGCTACGGCGGGGAAAACGTGATAATGACTAACGGCTCGCAGGACGGGCTTAACCTCGTTTCCGAGGCCTTCGTAGAGCCGGGCAACACGGTGCTGGTCGAAAATCCCACCTATCCGGAGGCCCTTCTTGCCTTCGGCAAGGAAGGGGCAAGGTTCGTAAGCGTCCCCGTCGACAAGGACGGCCCTATAGTCGAGGAAATGGAAAGGGTCTTATCTCAAAACAAGGTTAAACTCTTTTACACGATAGTGAACTTCCAAAATCCCTCGGGCTGTGTGACGACGGAGGAACGGAAGAAAAGGATGTTGGAGCTGGCCTCGCGGTACGGCTTTTTGATCATAGAAGACGATCCCTACAGATACCTCAGGTATGAGGGGGAACACGAAGGGTCTTATATCGGCCTCGCCCAAGATGAGGATAGGGTCATATATCTTGGAAGTTTCTCGAAGATCATAGCGCCGGGCATAAGGTGCGGATATATGGTCGTATCCTCAAAGATCACATCTCAAATGGGAGAACTTGTGCTTGCGACGAAGCTGTCCCTTCCGGCATTTCTGCAGAGGGCGACCTGGGAGCTGTTGCGAAATATCGACATGAAAGCCCACCTTGCCAAGCTGGCCGATACCTACAGGACAAGAAGGGACGCTCTGCATCGCTTTTTGCAGGAAAAGGCGGTGCCTCAGGGCATGACCTACGACCTGCCCAAAGGAGGGTTTTTCATATGGGCCCGCGTGCCGTGGCTGAAGGACTGCTTCGACTTTGCCAAATTTGCGGTGCTTGAAGAAAAGGTAGGCGTCGTTCCGGGGGCTGCCTTTTATCCCGACGTCTTGACTGCCGACAGATCTACCTTGAGGCTTTCCTTCGCGAAGGTCCCACCGGAAACTGCCGAAGAGGCGGGCGAAAGGCTTGGGAGGGCTTTGGCCAGATATAAGGAAACCGGATAAAAAGACAAGGACACGAAGTTGGCCCCAAAGCATATGCTCGGCTTTGGGGCCAACTTTTTCAGTTTAAGAAACAGGATGCCATACCTATATTTCAACTACCTGAGATGCCTGTAAGCCTGCCCGCGTGGTCGTACGGCTAATACAATTACCGCATTAGTGGAGTTATCTATTGTATAAAGTATCCGCCACCCGCCGACGCGGGACGAGCGCAACCCTTCCATATCCGTCAACGGCTTGCTCAACCGTGGATCGAGCGGATCATCGGACAGTTCGTGCAGCCGACTGCGGATACGTTTTTCAAGTTTGGAGTCCATGCGGTCTAAAGTTTTTACGGCTTCACGGGAGAGCCTTACTTCATAATTCACAGTCTTTTATCTTGCTCGTACTCTTTCAGCGTCACATATCTGCCGGCTTTGATGTCTTCCAGGCCGCGCTTTACAGCTTCCAGGTCATCCCTGCTCAACTTCTCTTCATCGTCATTGCTTGTCTTTAAAAATGCCTTTAGGTCGCTTTCTCTGATCCGCCACACGCTGCCCACTTTGATTCCTTTTAATTTTCCCTGCCAAAGCCATTTTTTTATCGTCACAGGCGAAAGCGAAAGGATTTCGGCCGCATCCTTGGGCGTAAGTAGCTTTTCCATTTCTATCACTTCCTAACGGTTCCTATTTGTTATTAATAATTGCTATTCCTGTCTACGGCAATATGATACCACATATTAAATTCTATATCATCTTTTTTCATATCAATACGAACAATCAAACTGGACCGACCTCGGACGTCTAATTTAACATTTGTGCATTTTAGTGTAAAATTATATGCGTAACTCTGTCTTGATCACAAAAATGAAAAGGGGGAGAGCACATTGAGAGTAACCCTAACAGCGATCAAGGCCGACATAGGAAGCATTGGAGGGCACATTCGCCCCAGTGTTTCGCTGCTCAAGGAGGTGGAAAGGTCGCTTCAACCTCATCTGGGCAGTGATTTCATCGATTTCCGCCTTTCCTACACGGGAGACGACATCGCCATATTGATGACCCATACTCACGGCACGGACAACCCACTCATCCACCAGATAGCCTGGGACGCCTTCAAGGCTGCCGCCGACGTGGCAATGAAAGAGGGCCTCTATGGTGCGGGGCAGGACCTGCTTAAGGATGCCTTCTCCGGCAACATAAGGGGGCTTGGTCCCGGCATCGCCGAGATGGAGTTCGAGGAAAGAAAAAGCGAGCCTTTCCTGCTTTTTGCCGCCGACAAGACCGACCCCGGAGCCTTCAACCTGCCGCTTTACCTTGCCTTTTGCGATCCCATGTACTGCAGCGGGCTGCTTCTTTCGCCGAACATGTTCAAGGGGTTCAAGTTTGAGATCATGGACGTCTCATACACCGGGGGCGACAAAGTAATAGCTCTCGTCGCCCCCGAGGAGTTGTACGACATCGCGGCGCTGCTTCGGGATCCGGAGCGCTACGTGATAAAAGCTGTTTATTCAAGGACAACAGGGGAGATAGCGGCCGTCGCCAGCACCACAAGGCTTCACAACATAGCGGGCAAATACGTGGGAAAAGACGACCCCATCCTTTTGGTCAGGGCCCAGGGCAGTTTTCCTGCCACGGGAGAGATTCTTGAGCCTTATGCGCTGGTACCTTACGTAGGCGGCTTCATGAGGGGCAGTCACCAGGGGCCTCTCATGCCCGTCAAGCAAAACAGCTCCGTGTCCTTCTTCGACGGCCCGCCAATCGTAAGCTGCACTGCCTACTGCGTCAAAGAGGGCAAGTTGTCCGAGGAAGCCGACGCCTTTGATCATCCCTTCTGGGATTACGTGAGGGAGATAGCCTCAAAAAAGGCAATAGAGCTGCGCAGGCAAGGATTTTACGGAAACGCCATGCTGCCCTACGGGGAACTCGAGTACGGCGGCATAGTCGAAAGGCTCAAGGCCTTGGAAGGCAAGTTCGAGATCAGGCATTAACTGCAATCCGGGCGGGAGAAAGTCTTCCGTCCGGATAATTTTAATCCATAAGAGGAGGAAAAGGGTTATGTCAAAGAAATCACGTCTGGACCTCATGAAGATGAAGGAAAAGGGCGAGCCCGTAGCATGGATAACGGCTTACGACTTTCCCACGGCATCCTTTGCCGAACAGGCAGGGATGGACATGATACTCGTAGGAGACAGCTTAGGGATGGTATTGCTGGGCTACAAGGGAACCGTACCTGTGACGATGGAAGAATGCATCACCTGCTGCAAGGCAGTGCGAAGAGGTGCTCCTAATACCTTTTGCATAGGCGATATGCCCTTTATGTCATACCAGATATCCGACGAAGACGCCGTGTATAACGCAGGAAGGTTTTTGAAGGAAGCCGACATGGACGCCGTGAAACTTGAAGGCGGAAGAAGGGTCATTACGAGGATAAAGGCCATTGCCGACGCAGGGATCTTGGTCATGGGACATATCGGTCTTACCCCGCAAAGCTCAGGAGTCCTTGGAGGATTTAAGGCACAGGGCAGAGACCCAAAAAGCGCCAGAGACCTAATAATGGACGCCCGAGCCATAGAGGAAGCCGGAGCTTTCGCCCTACTTCTTGAGGCGGTGCCGCCGGAACTGACGGAATTCATAACAAAAGACCTTTCCATACCCGTTTACTCCATAGGAGCAGGAGCTCCCTGCGACGGACAGCTTCTCATATGCGGAGACATGCTAGGGTTATTCCAGGCCTTCACTCCAAAGTTCGTAAAGAAGTACGCAAACGTCGCAGAAGTTGAGACAAATGCCTTCAAGAGATATATAGAGGACGTCAAGACGGGCAAATTCCCGGAGGATCAGCATTGCTACCACATACTGCCCGAGACGGCTGAGGAATATCAGAAGATGCTTGAAGAGCTAAAGAGAAAGTAAGGAGGGTTAAAGCCATGAGTTGCGGAGGAATTTTTTGTGAGGAGGCTTTAAGGAGCTTAAATTGCTATCTCGCCGACCCCAACAGCAAGCTGGTAAAGGACATATCGAACGTCATCAAGAAGTATGGATCCCCTTCGGAGATAAACGAAAGGGCCTGCGAGGCAAGAAAGGTGCCGAATTTGCTCCAGCGCTTGAGCAGGATCAACTCGCCCTACCTAAAGGACCTGGAATGGCTGATGGAACAAAAGGAAAAGAGGGCCTTCGTATCCCTAAGCGAGTTTCGGGCAAAGGTGTTGGGCGAAAAGGCCTCATCGATGCAGTTTGACGAGTCAACCGCCGTCACCCTTGAGATTAGCGCCCTTCAATACTTCCCCTGGTTCATAAGCGAGGCAAAAAGGGCTATAGAGAAGCGAGAGCTCATGCCCGGACGCTACATAAGGGTAAGGAACATGAAGGAACAGGAGCACGACAACGGAGACATCATGGCCGTCGCAGCCGCCGCCCAGATTGCAGGGGCGAGCTGGGTCGAGACCCTGGACACAAAGGGAACGGACGGATCCAACATACACTTGGGAGGGCCTGAGACCATAACGGGCTACTTCACGGGCGTGGGGCAGCCCAACGACCACCCTCTTCAGTGGGTGGACGAGTACCTTTACTACGCCACCAATTACGGAGTCCGTGAGGTCTTGAACATCAATCCCGGGTCGGTGCTGGCGGGGTTGATACTCTACAGGCTGGGAGTCGACATAAAATTCAAGATCTCAGTTTTCATGGGAACCGACAACCTTTATTACCTTTTTATCATATTCGCCCTTGCGAAGCTGCTTGCCCGAGAGGACGGATCCACTGCCCTGTCGGGGATAAATCTCGCAAATTCCGTAAACGTAAAGACCTTCCTAGACATGGCCAAGATGCGGAGGGATATGGGCCTTGAGGACAAGGTAAGGATAGAACATCACATAACGGAGGCCTACAAGAGCATCATTATACAGCCTTACTGCCGAAGAGACGACCTGCTTTTGGCAGTAGAGCACGGCATACCCAACATCTCAGCAAAACATGAGGGCGGCGACCCGGAAGACGAAGAAAAGCTCGATCATCCTTCCGACATACTCGACTATTTCAGGGCTAAAAGCGAAATCGAGGAAACAGGAGACTTTGAAAAGCTCGAACAAAACTACATTTACAAGCACATCGCCTTGAACCGCACGGCTGAAGAGCTCACCAAGAGAGGATTTTCCTTCGTAGCCGCCACGGGATTGCACTCAAGGTAATTTAAAAAGCGCTGCCTAACATAAAAGCCGTACCCTCCAAAGAGTACGGCTTTTATGTTAGGCATTTTGAGGTTTTATTTGGTCACCGCTTCGGTGGCAGGAATCGCCTTCGGTTCTGTCTCTGAAAAGCCCTTCACCAACACCGGAATGATGATAAGAGGAATGGCAAGCACCCCAAGGGTGCCGTAACCTTTGGCGATCAACGGGAGAAGGCCAAAAAGCGCAATACCCCACGTTACCGCCACATACACCAGTGAGGACATGATGTGCGTGGCTCTAGCTCCCTTAGCCGTAGCCTTGTCGCCTAAACGCTCCTGCAGCGCCACAACGATCCTTTTAGCTCCACCGTAAACACAGCTGACCCCCGTAGATATGACAGCCAAAAGTATGAGCCCCGATACTATTCCACCGGCTGCCCCCTCTCCGACGGAATGACGGGCTATGTAAATGATGGGAACCACTTCGTTGTTTATGGCAGGATAATGTGTCAATGCCCCCGCAGTTGCCAGCCATAAAATGACAGCATTTACGATAAAACCGTAAAGAGAAGCTCTAAAGACATCTTGTTTTGTTTTAAGCACATCGGCAACGGATACAAAAGCCCCTATGAGGCAAACCTGAAAGCCCGCATAGGTAATCGCTTTCCATACGGCTCCTCCCGCTCCCTTGGGAGAAGGGGCTTGAAGAATTACCTGTTTTAATAGCGGGAAATTTACCACAAGGTTAGTGGCATAAACTGCCACCATACCACCTATTATCAAAACGGCCATAACCGTCGCGGCGCGTCTTACCACCTCTGCGCCAAATATGGTAAGCAAAAGTATTAAAACCGCAATTATAATGGTGTTTAAAACATAGGGAGAGCCGAAAAGCTCCTTCAGAACCGACCCTCCCGTTGCAAAGGCTACGGATGTGGCAGTGAGTAGGATCAGGTTGTACATTATGGAGTTTGCCGTTCCAAAAACCGCACTATAACGTCCATAAAACTTCTTCCCCCAGGAATGATAGTCGAAAGCCCGATGAACGACCGAACCCTTCCAGGCGAAATAATAGACAAATGCCATTACCGTCAGGGCAATAAAGGGTGTGAAAATGGCATACCGGCCATATGATACGTAGAAATCAACCAATTGCCTGCCCGAAGAAAAACCACCGCCAAAATGTGTCGTAAACCATACAAAGGCCAACGAAAGCGCAGCAGCCCTCGTCCCCGTCCCCTTCGTCATATTTCATCACCTCTTACTCTTATCACTCAGAATAGTATTGCAGATGCTAAAACTATTTAAATCACTCAAAGAGCTTGCCAGGGTTTAAGATCCCGTTGGGATCGAAGGCCCTTTTTATCCCTCGCATCACCTCAAGCTTGCTTTTCGCCTCGTATTTCATGAAGGTATGTTTCTTTAAGAAACCGACGCCGTGCTCGCCACTTCCGACTCCTCCCAAGCTTATGGCCACGCCTATGAGCTCATCCACTATGTTCTCAACGAAGTCGGGCCATTCCTCAAGGGGGATGCGGTCAGGCTTGAAAAATAGCGGATGGATGTTTCCGTCGGCGATATGGCCTCCCAGGGCGATCGTAATGTCGTATTTCTTTGCTGCTTCTTCTACGGCCTTAACCATCTCCGATATCTTTGACATAGGCACGACCATGTCTCCGCTGAGGGAAGCGTTGGGATCCACAGCGCGTACGGCCTCTGCAAAGCTTTCCCTCACCTTCCAGATGTTTCGCGACTCCGTGCTGCTTTCAGCGGTGAAGACTTCCATGGCGCCGTGTTCCAGGCAGGTCTCGCCCACTTTTTCGATGTACATATCCAGCTGTTCGGGCGTCTGTCCCTCCACCTGGATTATGAGGAAGGCCTTCGCCTCATCCTGCATGGGAAATGTAGTGTTGTGGTACTGGGTGGCACATTTCGCGGAGAGCTGGTCCATGAACTCGCAGGCCATTAATACAACCCCAGCCCTTAAAATTGCAGCGACTGCCTCGACTGCCTCCTCTATGGAGGGGAAGGGCGCCAGAAAGGTGACGGTGTCTCCCGGTGCCGGCTCGAGGTTTAATATGGCCTTGGTGACCACTCCAAGCGTCCCCTCGGAGCCTATTATGGTCTGTAGCAGGTCGTAGCCCCAGGTCTGCTTTCTTATCCTACCGCCAAGCTCCAGGACGTCTCCCGTGGGAAGCACGACCTCGATTCCAAGGACGTGTCGCCTAGTGCTTCCGTATCGAATGACCTTGGCCCCGCCGGCATTGGTGGCGATGTTGCCTCCTATGAAGCTCGTCTCCGTGCTCATGGGGTATCCTGCGTACATGAGGCCTTCTTTGAGGACCATCTGGCATAAGTCGTTGGTGACCACGCCCGGCTCGACGACGGCAACTCGGTTTATCTTGTCTATCTCAAGCACTCTGTTCATCCTCTCAAGGGAGAGAACTATCCCGCCCTCTATGGGAATGGCGCCTCCGGCGATCCCGCTTCCCGCACCCCTTGCCGTAACGGGTATTCTTTCCCTGTTGGCCAACTTCATCACGCTAGATACCTGCTGAGTATTCTCAGGTTTTACCACCACATCCGGCATCCTGGCATAAACCTTGCCCGATTCATCGTAAGAATAAGCCTCAATGGCTAACTCATCTGTTGCTACGTTATCCGGTCCCGCAATATTCTTAAGCTCTGCAATAATTTCTGGTGTAACCTTGTTATAATTTTCTCCCAATGACACCACTCCCCTTCATCTTTATCATAATTTAGTTGCCGATTATAATACTTAATCGTCAATTTTTCCAGTGTTTCAAGAAATTGTAATTGTTTCATTAATGCGCCTTCTTTCTTAAAACAAACTTAAAACAAAACCCCTCCCTATCGGGAGGGGCAATAAAATCCATTTTCTCTTACTCTCGGTCTTCGTAAACTCCATATTGGGCCCAAGCTCTTTCGAGCTCCTGCAACCGCTTTGTAGTGAGCTCTCCTAAGTTATCGGCCACCTTTAAAAGAACTGCATTGACGAGTCCAACGGGTATTACAAAGGAATCGATGAAGGAAATATGAGAACAGGGCGCGTAGACCAAAATATCGGCATGGGGCGCAAGAGGGCTTAAGGGAGAATCCGTTATGGCAGCCGTCTTCTTTCCCAATTCACGTGCTAATGTCAAACACTGAACGGTCCCTTTCGTGTAGCGGGGAAAGCTTATTCCTATAAAGAGGCTATCGCCCCTTGCATTAATGACATTTTCCAGGAACATATCGGCATTCAGCACATGAGTTTCTGGGATAAACCAAGAAAGGTAGGCACTAAAGTAGTAGGCCAGCCCCTTAGCGCTTCTAAGCCCTACGATATTTATGCAAGATGACTCGCAAATTGCCCGGGCAAGGTCCTCTATTGGTCTGTCGTCCAGTGTAGCTAGGATATTTATTCCCTTTTGGAGATCCTGACGAATGACGCTTTGAATAAAGTTGTTTCCTTCGCCTACCGTCTGGTAAAGCTGATGCCTTTCCAAAGCCTTAAGCTGGTCCAACAACGATTCCTGCAAAGCCTCCCTGAACTCTGGGTAACCAGGGAAGCCCAGAGAAGAGGCAAATCTTATGACCGTGGCTTCGCTAACTCCAACGACTTTGCCCAATTCAGAGGCGGTAAGGCCAACGGCCTCGCGGGCATGCTCCAAGACATAAAGTGCCACCGCTTTCTGACCTCTGGGCAATTGTTCCATCTTGCTTTGAATTATTTCCCTTAGGGACAACCAATCATCTCTCCTTGTGACTAATATTAAAGCGGGGCATGGCGCTTATTATAATCGCATAATGCCCCGCCTTTTCGTTTTATAATTCTCCTATATTTTACTTCAAGCGTCGAACGACAATGGCAACTCCCTGGCCTCCGCCAATGCAGGCACTTGCAACTCCCAACTCCTTATCATGATTTCGCAAAGCGTAAAGTAAGGTAGTGAGTATCTTAGCCCCCGTAGCTCCGATGGGGTGTCCCAGAGCTATGGCACCCCCGTGGACGTTTAATTTTTCAATATCGAAGGGCATGACACGGTGACAGGCTATGACCTGAGCCGCAAAGGCCTCGTTGATTTCTATTAAATCCATATCATCAAGGGATAACCCCGCTCTTTCAAGCGCTTTCGGGATCGCCAAAGTGGGGGACAGGCCAAATCGCTCGGCTTCGAGCGCTACCGCCGCATATCCGATGATTTCGGCCATGGGCTCCAAACCGTTGGCCTTCGCAAAATCTTCATCTGCTATAACGAGGGCGCTTCCCGCATCGCACAAAGCGGAACTCGAACCGGCAGTGATGGTCCCTCCTTCTTTAAAGACGGGCGGAAGCTTGGCCAATGCTTCCATGCTCGTGTCAGGCCGGGGAATCTCATCCTTATCGATAACTATTTCGCCTTTCTTCCTGTCCTTATAAGACAGAGGAACGATCTCGTCCTTAAAAAGTCCTTCCTCCGTCGCTTTGCAGGCCTTTCTGTGGCTGTTTAAAGAAAATTCGTCCTGTTCTTCTCTCGTGATGTGAAATTCCTCAGCCAAACTTTCGGTGGCTTCTCCCATCAACATCCCCGCAAGGGGACATAAAAAACCGTCCTTTTGAAGCACGTCCAGGGCATTTTTATCTCCCATCCTCATGCCCCACCTGGCCTCCGGCAAAATATAGGGGACGTTGGAAGCGCTCTCCATCCCTCCTCCAACTATGACTTTAGCATCGCCCAAACGTATACGGTCGGCGCCGAGCATTATCGTCCTTATGCCCGATCCGCAACGAATGTTGACAGTGAAAGCAGGGATTTTTTGAGGTAACCCGGCTTTGAACATTGCAATCCTGGCCGGATTTGCCCCCACGCCGGCTTGCCAACCGTTACCCATTATAACTTCCTCTATATCCTCTATTGACACTCCGCTGCGCTTTACAGCCTCTTTGATAGCTACAGCTCCCAGATCCGAAGCCTCAAACCTTGATAATCCGCCGCCGAACTTGCCTCCTGCGGTCCTGCATGCGCTCAGTATAACTACCCTTTTCATGCCTTTTCCTCCTCCGTTCCTTGCATGGTGATGAGAGGATCAGCCACGGTAAAATCGGCCTCGGTAATTGCCCTGATTTCGTCAAGGGTCGTTTCGGGAGCGATCTCCAACAACTTCAATTGCCCTTTTTCTATCGAAAATACGGCATACTCGGTCACTATCAACTTGACCACACCTTTGGCAGTCAGGGGCAGGGTGCACTTTCTCAATATCTTGGCCTCACCCTTCTTGGTGGTATGCGTCGTGGCGATGATGACCCTGCGCGCTCCAACCACCAAGTCCATGGCACCACCCATGCCCGGCACGATTTTGCCGGGCACCATCCAGTTCGCAAGATCTCCTTCTTGGCTCACCTGGAGGGCGCCTAAAACCGTAGCATCCACATGCCCTCCTCGAATAAGACCAAAACTTAAATCGCTGGCTACGAAACAACCTCCGGGCAGTATGGTAAGCGGCCTGCCCCCTGCACCTATGAACCTGAGATCGGGTTTGTCCGGTGCCGGTCCTGCGCCAACAGCCCCATTTTCCGTTTGAAAGATAACCCGCACATCTTCGGGGATATAGTCGGAAACTAGAGTAGGTATTCCGATGCCCAGGTTCACAACATCTCCATCGTGAAATTCCCTAGCTATGCGGCGGGCTATCCTTTGTCTAACCATCTCTTCATTAAGTTCTATTGGCATAATAGTTATCCCCCTTTACGACTAATGCATCTATTAAAATTCCCGGGGTCACGATCTCATTGGGATCCAGCTCTCCCACTTCCAGCACGCTGTCCACTTCCGCTACCACATAATCGGCAGCGGTAGCCATTATGGGGTTGAAATTTCTGTTGGTACCAAAATATGTAAGGTTTCCCATTCTGTCGGCTTGATATGCTCTTATTAAGGCTACATTAGCCCTGAGAGGGAGCTCCAGAAGGTACTTCTTTCCATCTATCTCCAGGACCTGCTTTCCTTCCTCCACTACAGTGCCTACTCCCGTTGGAGTAAGTATGCCGCCTAAACCGAAGCCACCTGCTCTTATCCTCTCTACAAAAGTCCCCTGGGGACAGAGTTCCAGTTCCAGCTTCCCCTCCATGTAAAACTGCCCAGTCTTTTTGTTAAGTCCAACGTGGGAAGCAACGACCTTTTTTACCTGTCCATTCGCCACTAATTTTCCATGTCCCACATCTTCGTAAGCAGAGTCGTTTGCTATCAAGGTTAACTCCCCAACGCCGGACTCCACCAATGCGTCGACCAAAGTATAGGGAATGCCTCCGTAATTAAAACCACCTATTATTACGCTCATTCCTGGCTTAATGCATTTCACGGCCTCCGCCGCCGATAAGACAGGCTTTATTACCTTTTTAGCCAAAATATTGCACCTCCCTGCCCCAATGGGCAAATATTTATCTGTATATTTATACGACATATTGCCTTAAGCGAACCTTTTGAAGCAAGAAAACTACCACGATAACCGTTACGGCCAACAAATTGGCCAATAAAGAGGGATATATAATGGCAAAGGGCAATACTATGAAGGTCAATCTTTCGACGATGTTGAGCTTGGATAGGAAATGGCCCTGTATTCCTGCAGATAAGGCAATGACTGCCAGTATCGCCGTTACACAGCCTAATATGATGTGCAATATGTCTCCCTTTAAAAGCAAGTAAGGATTGTATACGAACATATAAGGGACCAAAAAACCGGCCGCAGCTGTAGCTAGCGCAGTAAAACCGGTCTTCATGGGATTAGATTTAGCTATGCCCGAAGCGGCATAGGTGGCCAAAGCAACGGGTGGTGTGACATCTGCCAAAACTCCAAAATAAAGACAAAAAAGGTGAGCCGAAAACATTGGAACGCCCATCTGCGCCAATGCAGGGGCAGCAAGGGTAGAAGTAATAATGTACTGAGCCGTCGTCGGCACTCCCATGCCAAGTATGATCGACCCAATCATGGTGAGTATCAGGGCAAAGGGAAGGATCCCGTGAGAGAGGCTCAACACGAATGAAGAAAAGGCAAGCCCCACTCCGGTAATGCCGATAACTCCGATGATTAATCCCGAACAAGCACAAGCTGCAGCAACTTCCACTGCTCCAATGGCACCGTTTATCAAGGCATCGACGATTCTTTTTGGTGTCATGCGATATTCTTTCTTGCCTCCCCAGGACACCACAACCAAAAGCACCAAAGACCAGAAGACAGCTTTTACGGGCGAATAACCAAGGGCTAAAAAGATGACCAACGTTACTATCGGCAAGAGCAAATGCCATCCTTCTTTGAAGACAATTTTAAGCTTTGGCATGTTTTCAGCGCTGAATTTTTGTAATCCTATTCTTCCCGAACGAAAATGCACCATAAACCATATCGAGGCAAAATATAAAGTGGCTGGCACAGCTGCTGCTACAACTATTTCCCAATAAGAAACGCCTAAAAATTGGGCCATGATAAATGCTGCCGCCCCCATAACCGGAGGCATGACCTGCCCTCCTGTAGATGCAGCTGCGACGACGGCTCCGGAAAATTCGTTTTTATAACCCGACTGCTTCATAAGGGGAATTGTAAAAGCCCCCGTTGTCACTGCATTGGCAACGGAACTTCCGGAGACGGTCCCCATTAAACCGCTTGCGATTACCGCCGCCTTGCCGGGACCTCCCTGGCTTCGACCGGTGAGAGCAACGGCTAAATCGATAAAAAACTTGCCTGCCCCCGAGGAGCTTAAAAAAGCGCCAAACAAAACGAAGAGAAATATGAATGAGGCAGAAACGCCCAAGGGAACGCCGAAAATGCCGTCGGTGCGAAGATATTCGAAGGGAGCGAGCTCCTTGAGAGGAAATCCTCCATGACCTAAAAGCCCAGGAAAATAGGGTCCGAAAAGGGCGTATATCAGAGCAACTATGGCGACAATTGGCAAAGGCCAACCCATTGAACGCCTCGCTCCCTCGATGACCAAAATTATCATCATTAAGCCAAGATATATATCAGACGAGGTTGGCATCCCTTCGCGTTGAGATATGGCGTCCCAATTTAAGAGTATATTTAAACAACCTATGGCCAAAAGGATGGCGAAACCCCAGTCCCATATATCTATCTTATCCTTCGGCCTTCCCTTCGAAATGGGATACAGCAAAAAGAGGAGAACGCCCATAAACATCCAGTGCACGCCCCTTTGATACATGGCTGGCAAAAGACCATATAAAGCGGTGTATAGATGAAATAACGAAGCAGATATGGCAATTCCGGCCACTAGCCACCATTGCCACCCTTTCAATTGACGTGCCTTTGATTCCACTTCCAGAATCTCGCTCTTGTTGGGCTCATCAAGGGATGAAGATATTTTAGGGTCATTATTGCGATCCTCGGTTACCATAAAAATGCCCCCTTTACTGTGAAGGAAAAATTGGCCCAACCGATATATCGCCGGCTGGGCCTCTGAACTGTTCTTATTCTACAGGTACCTCTATGCCGTGCTCTTTAAAGTATTTTGCGGCCCCCGGATGGACAGGTATAATAGCAATGCTTGCCTCTTCGGGTACAAAATGCTCGGCCTGTGGAATGGATTTCATGATCTCTTCCCTATTTTCTATGATGGTCTTGACGAGCTTGTAGGCCAGTTCTTCATCCATGTCCTTGTTAACAACCAGGAAGTTGCCGTCGGCAACGGTGAGAACGTCTTCTTCTTTACCTGGATAGGTTCCTTTGGGGATTTTATAGGGAAACATGAAGGGAAATTTCTCTACTACCTTATCGACGACATCCTGTGGAATGGGTATCATGACTATATCGCGAACAGCGGCCACTTCCAGCACTGCAGACCCGGGAGTGGCGAAGTTCCAAAAGACTACATCCACATTTCCGTCTTTAAGGGCCATTACGCCCTCTGGTTGAGTCAGCTGTTGTTTTTTAATGTCCTTATCCGGATCTATTCCTGCCGCTTCCAGGATCATGTTCGTAAGAACCTGGTCGCCTCCGCCGGGCGCGCCGACGGAAACTCTTTTACCAATAATGTCCTCGAACTTGGTTATTCCCGTACCTTTCGTCGTCACTATGTGATGAGGCGCCGGATACATATGCATCAGTATTCGCAGGGGCAAAGCACCATCTTCTTCAAAGGCCTCCGTTCCGGTGTAGGCTTGGTAGAGTGTGGAGCCCATGGACATCCCTATATGCGCTCTACCTGAGGCCACAAGACGACAATTTTCCCTCGACGCGGAAGTAGCCCTGGATGTGGCTTTTACGTCGATGCCGGCCTTTGTCAAAATTTCCGCCATAACCCCTCCTAAAGGATAGTATGTACCTCCAATCCCTCCTGATGCTATGGTGATATAAGTGACGGCGTAAGCTGTGCCCACAAAGGCTACCAAAGATAACAAAGCAACTGCCAATAACGTCCTTTTTTTCATAACCTACTCTCCTCCCTATTGTTTATTGTTTATTTTTTCGTCACATCAAAATCAACTAATCACTCTATATCTATAGGCAACTTAAACCCAAAGGTGCACTTTAAAGCAACTTTTCAGCCGTCGCCGCTAATCCTTCTTCTAACTTGTTCAACAATTCATCTACCTGCTCGGCGGTTATGACGAGAGGAGGACCGATGAGGAAGTTGTCGCCATCTATGCCGTCCACCATCCCTCCGCCAGGGTAGATGACAAGCCCCCTATCGAGGCATTCCTTCATCGCCAACGCGGCAGCGCCTTTGCTTTTAGGGAATGGCTTTTTGCTTTCTTTATCCATGACCAGCTCTACGCCCCACATAAGCCCCCTTCCTCTTACATCTCCCACTATTGAATTGGAAGCCTCTATCTCTTTAAGGCCCCTGCCAAGTTTTTCGCCCTGAAGGCGAGCGTTAGTTACTAAATCGTGCTTTTTCATGTATCGTATGACGGCAGCTGTAGCAGCACCGCTTACTGGATTTCCGTTGTAGGTGTGGCCATGGACAAAGGCACCGCTTCCGTTACGTATCGTCTCGGCGATCTCATTTCTAATGATGATTCCACCCGTAGGGACATAACCGGCGGCCATGCCCTTCGCCGTTGCGATTATGTCAGGGGTTACGTTCCAGTGGTTCACGCAGAAGTTGACACCGGTCCTGCCGAAGCCAGTCATCACTTCGTCGGCAATGAGCAAAATGTCATAACGGTCGCATATTTCACGAACTATAGGCCAGTATTCGTCGGGGGGGACCAACGCCCCAATGGCAGAACCGACCATGGGTTCGGCTATGAAGGCAGAGATATATTGGGAGCCGATATTTTTTATGATGTCCTCCAGCTGATGGGCGCAGGCAATGCCACATTCAGGATATTTCTTGCCAAAGGGACAGCGATAACAGTAATGAGCCACGATCTTGGGGTACTCTTTGAAGAGCGGAGAGTAGATGCGACGTCGGGGTATGCTGCCTCCGACTGCCATGGTACCAATTGTACTTCCATGATAGGAATTCCATCTGGCTACGATAAGTGCTTTAGAAGTGCTGACGCCGTCTCTTTCGACGAAATACTGACGCGCCAGCTTGATCGCGGATTCTACGGCTTCGCTTCCGCCGCTCACAAACCATACATAATCCAGCCCTTCGGGGGCTATGCTTGCGACTTCCTCGGCCGCCTCTTCCAATGCAGCGCTACGCCATCGCGAAGTGTGGGCAAATTCTATAGTTTTCAGCTGCTCGGTTATTGCGTCGATAATTTCAGGAACACCATGGCCTAAATTGGAGATCAAGGCCCCACTGCAACCATCGAGATAACGCTTTCCTTCTTCATCGTAAAGGTATATCCCCTCACCCTTTACTACCCTTGGCATAACCGCCTTGAAATTGCGCTGAAAAACCTTGCCACCCATTTCTCTCGCCTCCGGGGTTCTATTTGTAAAAAATACATTATAGTAACGTATACATTGATGTATAAGCTACCATTTTATAAAATATATGAAGGATATCCTTCATATTGAGATGCTACATTTCAAATAGATAATTGTCAAGGCTAAACGCTTCATCTTTATAACCTTTAGCGGGGAATATGACAGAAAGAATTAAAAACCTCCGGAGAAAAGAAACAGGACCAAAGCAGCAGCTGGAGCCATAGTAAAATTGTCGAGTCCTTTGGGTGTGACGATTTCTATCACGGTGGTGGCAAGAGAGGCAATTGCCAGCACTAAGATTGGCAGAGGAAGAAATAACAGTTTGCTCACTAAAAGACAGGAGAGAAAACATGCGATAAAACAGCCGACGCTTCCCTCTAAGGTTTTACCTTCGATCAATGGCCTTTTTCCAAAGCGGGTACCGCAAAGGGCCGCCCAGGCGTCTCCCAGGATCAACATGATCATGGCGATAACGCCAAGCGGATCCGGGAAAAGAGTTGCCAGAGCCGATCCTGCTAAAAACATCGTCGTAGAGGAAAGATGTTCTGCTTCCTGCGCTCTTCCGACGGGGGCGAAGAGGGACTTCACATATTCGTTTACTTGCGGTTTGCGAAACCTCAGAAACTCCAAAAAAACTGCAAGGGCTGCAGAGGCAAAGAGTGCGCTGCGATATGTAGCGTAACCGAACATAGGATAGAGGAACGCAGGAAAGACCAAAGCGGAATATCTGTATAATTTTCGCCTTACCAAATGCTGTTCCATTGCCTTGGCAAAATCATTAAGGTCATTAGAAAGGCGCTTCCATCCGAATACCAGTACCCACAGGACCAAAAAGGTGGCCGTGCAAGCCGTCTTGAGATCGACGGTATCTCTCGCAAGAGACACCAAAATACAAAAAGGCCAAAGCGTAGCCAGCGACAAAAGCAGGCATCCGCCAAAGGTCAAAAGGGCAGTTGCCACCATCAGGCCGGAGATCATCGCCTCCAAGGGCATCAAAGCCACAAAGGCTCCCACAGTAGCTGATGCTCCCCTGCCTCCCTTGAAACGCAGAAAAATTGACCACGTATGGCCCAAGACGGCCATCCATGCACACATTGGCCACAAAAAGGCAGAAAGCCCGGCCCACCTGGCAATCAAGACGGCAAAACCGCCCTTTGCCGCGTCGCCCAGGACTGCGAGACAGCCCGCGGCATGACCAGATAAAATCCACACATTGGTGGCTCCCACGTTCTTAGTCCCTTCTTTTGTAAGGTCCACCGAAGGCCCGCCAAAAAACCTGGCAACGATCGCACTCCAGGGGATGCTGCCTATGATGTAACATAAAATCAACAGGCTCAACTCTTTGGCCATATAGGCCACCCCCTATTCGAACAACTCCCCAATGGCCGATAGGTTCCTTTCTACCGCCTTCTTGCCCTCGGCGATGGCGACGGAAGATTTATCGAATTCTAACATGCGGATGTTTTTGACCTTGGGGGAGATGAGAAGGTCGGGAGGGTCAGCGGCCAGGCGATGTCTGGTCAACCTAGTTTGAATGATTTGGCTGGATACGGCGAGCACTTCCAGGAAATGTGGCATCCTCTGGCCCTCCTCATCGTTTATAAAGTTGCTGGGCCTTTTGGGCAAACCCCAATGAGGGCCGAAATACCTCCCAACCCTCTCTCCGTTCAGGTCTACGGCTACAACTATATCGGCGCCCAAAGCCCTGCATAAAGACACGGGAACGGGGTTAGCCAACGCACCGTCCCCCAAAAGCAGTCCCCTTTTTTGATAGGGAATCAACATGCCCGGGGCAGAAATGCTTGCCATAATGGCATCTACGAGGTCTCCTTCGGTAAGCCAAAGTTCCATCCCGGTGGAAAGATCTACTGCGACGGCGCCGAACTTCACTGGCAGATCCTCGATCATAACATCTCCCAAGGCCTCTCGAAGCCATTTCATTATGCCGTCGTTGTCGAAAAAACCACCACGAAAGATCAGCCGTCCCAACATCCTGAACATACCCATCTTGCTCCAGGAGCCGGAGGCTTCCTCGAGAGCATCGAGCTTAGAAGCCGCGTAAAAACCTCCGATCAAAGCCCCCATGGAGCAACCGCAAACGATATCAGGGTATATTCCCCTCTCTTCCAACGCCTTCAAGACGCCTATATGGGCCCACCCTCTTGCCGCGCCGCTTCCCAAAGTGATCCCTATCTTTGCCCTGTAGTTTTCGTCCTTCATCTGTCTTCGCCTATCCTTTCTCCACGGGAAGACGACCACTGCCCTGGCCCGATCTCATACAGGTCGTTGCCCTCGCTGTCTACGACCACCAGCAGCGGGAAGTCCTCGACCAGCAATTCGTAAATTGCCTCCGGTCCGAGGTCATCGTAAGCTATAACCCTGGAGGCCTTCACCCTTTTGGCAAGAAGCGCTGCCGCACCGCCCGTCGCCCCAAAATATACTGCGCCATTTGTTCTGACGGCGGCAATGACCTCCGGGCCCCTTCGCCCCTTTCCGATCATGCCCTTCAACCCCATCTCTAGAAGCATGGGCGTGTATCTGTCCATTCTCCCGCTTGTTGTCGGGCCTATGGAACCGATCGGGGCACCAGGTGGGGCCGGAGCAGGTCCTGCATAGTAAATAACCTGCCCCCGAAGGTCGAAGGGAAGATTTTCGCCCCTTTTCAAGGCCTCTGCCATCCTCCTGTGGGCTGCATCGCGTGCGGTGTATATAATGCCTGACAGCAGCACCCTTTCGCCAACGTACAAATCCTTAACGATATCTTCCTCGAGTGGCGTTCGAACTTTCCTGCCCTTCATCTTAAAGCTCTCTTCCTTTCAGACGACCGCCGGCATGCCTGGTAGCATTACAGGAAATATTAACCGCCACGGGAAGACCCGCTATGTGAGTGGGCATGAACTCTACCAGAACGTCAAGGACGGTCACCTTTCCTCCATATCCGCCTGGGCCCAAGCCCAACTCGTTCACATGGCGAAGCATCTTTTCTTCCAACCGGGCATATCGTTCGTCGGCGTTTCTGCAGCCAATCGGCCGAAGCAGCGCTCTCTTGGCTAATATGGGTGCACTTTCAAAGTTTCCCCCGATGCCCACTCCCACCACGAGAGGGGGACAGGCGTTCTGGCCCTTTCTTGCAACGACGTCTTTAACGAAATCGATCACACCCTCTTCTCCTTCGCCCGGAGACAGCATGGCCAGGGCCGAGGCGTTTTCACTTCCCATGCCCTTGGGGGTCACGGTAATTTTCACTTCTCTTCCTTCGACGAACCTCAAATGCACGACGGCTGGCGTATTGTCACCTGTGTTTTTTCTGTCGTACAGAGGATCGCTTACTACCGACCTTCTAAGGTAAGATCCGAGATACGCCCTTCGCACGCCCTCATCGACCGATTCCTGGAGGCTTTTGCCGACCAGAAGGACCTCCTGCCCCCAATCCACAAAGACTACAGTCATCCCGCAGTCCTGACAGAGGGGCATCTTTTCTTTTCGAGCAATCTCAACGTTTTGAAGCAGATCGTCCAGGACGGCCTGTCCGTAAAGGGACTGTTCGTGTTCTTTTGCCTTAACTAAGCCATCTGCCACATCCTCCGGAAGACAGATGTTTGCCTCTGTGCACAACTCTTCGACTAATTTTACGATCTCAAATGAATCCAGATATCTCAATTAAATTTCCTTTCTTCTTGTCAAATACCCGGAAAGAGCTCCTCTTTCCGGGTATTTTAAATTCTTAATTCGTAATAAAGACGCCACGTTACTTACGAAAGCAAGGTGAGCATGACTCCGGCTGCCACAGCTGTGCCTATAACACCTGCGACGTTAGGCCCCATGGCGTGCATCAGCAGGAAGTTGCCGGGGTCCTCTTTTTGGGAAATCCTTTGAACCACGCGAGCAGCCATGGGAACGGCCGAAACCCCTGCAGCACCTATCATGGGGTTGATCTTTCCGCCGGAAAGCACCTTCATGATTTGTCCCAAAAGCAGGCCTCCTGCGGTGCTGGCAGCAAAGGCAACCAATCCCAGAAGGATTATCTTGATCGTTGCAGGAGTCAAAAAGACTGTTGCGTCCATGGTAGCTCCAACGCTTATGCCTAAAAAGATAGTAGTGGCGTTGAGGACTTCGTTTTGAGCGGCAAGCGACAATCTGTCGGTAACCCCGCATTCCCTAAGCAAGTTGCCAAACATTAACATCCCGATAAGAGGAACGGAGGCGGGCAAGATCAATCCTGCCACAATCGTAGAGACGATGGGAAATAATATTCGTTCCTTTTTTGGAGACAGGTCTCAACTGCTCCATTCGAATTTTTCTGTCCTGTTTAGTGGTAAGCAGTCGGATCACGGGTGGTTGGATTATAGGAACCAGGGACATGTAGCTGTAAGCTGCAACGGCCGTCGCTCCCAGCAGATGGGGAGCCAATTTAGCGGCAAGGTATATCGTCGTAGGGCCGTCTGCACCACCGATGATGGCTATGGGAGCTGCTTCCTTTA